>NZ_JCBATA010000058.1:0-50822 GCF_059816245.1 Frankia sp. RB5 | reverse complement strand
GCACCAGACGACATGGAAGCCGAGATCATAGACCCCACCCGCCCCTCCGGTCACCTGCCGCACCACACCGGCGACTATACCAGCGCGGTCCATCTAACCATCGCGGTCCATACCGGATTCCCCTGCCACCCAAAGGCAGCAGTCCCCTCCGGAGGTATTTGATGGAGACGTTCGGTGCCATACTCGTCGTTCTGGTCCTGCTGCTCATTCCGGTGATCATCGTCGGTGGGGCTCTGACCTGGTCCTATCTGCGCTGTGCGCCGCTGCGGGCGGCCGCTGCGGTCGAGGCGGCCCGGGAGCTGCGCCACCGTCCCGACCAGCCGGCCGCCGGTGGCGCCCCGTTCTCGCCGGGCCACGGCGCACGACGCGCCGCCTGACGGCCGATCCGGCCATCCCCGACATGTCCGGCCGGTCCCTCGGCAAGGATGTGGGGCATGAGCAGCACCGGACCGCGCGACCGGGCCGAGGGGCAGCGCGCCGACCAGACCGAGGTACGCGGTGCTGAGCGCGCCGGCCGGGCCGACAGCGCTGGCGCAGTGGTCGGCCAGGGCGACGAGCCGCCGGAGGGCGAGCCGTTGACCCGGGGGTTCGTCCTGGTGGGGCCGGGGGCGAGCTTCGGGGTCGAGCTGCTGCGCCGGTTCGGCCGGGAGGGGTTCGTGCTCGGCGTCGTGTCCCGGTCGACCGACACGCTCGCCCGCGTCCGCGACGCGCTCGCGCCGGACGGCCTCGCCGTCGCCGGTGCCGTCGCCGACGTGACGGACGCGCCGGCGCTCGCCGCGGCCCTCGGGCGGGTCGCCACCGAGATCGGCGGGCTCACCACCCTCGTCTACAACGCCAAGCTCAGCATCCGCGGCGCCGCCCTCACGGTGCCGCCCGCCACGGTGAACCAGACCCTGGCGGTGAACGTCACCGGCGCGCTGGCCGCCATCCAGGCGGCGGCCGTCCTGCTCGCGGAGCGCCCGGCCGCGACGATCCTCGTCACCTCGGCCGGCGCGCGCACCGAGCCGGTGGCCGGGCGGTTCGCCCTCGCCGTCGGGAAGGCGGGCCTGACCGCCCTCGCCGAGGCGCTGCGCCCCACGCTCACCACCCGCGGCATCCGGCTGCGGACCGTCGTCCTGGACGGCCGGGTGGCGCCGGGCGGGCCGCTGCGCCCGGACGCCGTCGCCGAGCACTTCTGGCAGGCGTTCGCGTCCCCGCGTGGGGACGTGTTCCGGCTCGCTCCGACCAGGCGGGACATCCCGGTGGCGCAACTGCCGCTGGAGGTGTGAGCTGGTGCCGTCCTGCCCCGCGCGGTGCCGGCGTCGGCAATCCGACATGTCCGTCCCAGGGTTGATCGGACCTGAGAGCCGGTGGAATGGAATGAACATGCGACGATCCGGCAGGGCCTGATGCGGCACGACCGTCAGGTGCGACGACCACAGCGCGACGGCGGGCTCCGGCGCGGCAGGGCAGGAGATCTCCGGTGAACGACGGACGCGACCGCGACAGGCAGCATGCGGACGGTACCCCCAGCGACAAGGACGCGACCCGGCTCGGCGCCGCCGGCTCGGGATCGCCGGGCGCCTCGGGCGGGTCGGGATCTCCGGGCGCGGGGCGCCCCCCGCGGGCGGGCGCGCCGGTGGGACCACCGCCGCCGGCCGACTCGTTCCGCCCGGCCGGCCCACCCCCACCCCCGGACTCGTTCCGCCCTGGCCGCCCGCTCGACGCCCCCGCGGGCCCCGGCGGCGCGGGCCGGCCCGGCGCGGCGCCGACGGAGCGGACGGCCGCGGTCCCCCGTGGCGGCGCCGGTGCGGACCGGCCCGTCCCTCGGGAGACCGACGAGGGCACGACGGCGATCGATCGCGGCCGGGGCGCGGGCGGCGGCTCCGCGGTGCGCCTGGGCAAGGCGGGTGGCGGACGGGCCCCCGCCGACCCGGCCGCCCCGTGGCCGGGGACCGTCCGGCCCGAGCCCGGGGCCGACACCGACGCCGAGTCCGCCACGTTCCGCCCCGACGACCGCTGGCCCGGGCATGGCCAGACGGCGGCCTACGACCAGCAGTCCGCCTATGACCAGCCAGCCGCCTATGACCAGCAGGCCGCCTACGACCAGCCAGCCGCCCCCTATGGCCAGCCGTCCGCGTACGGGCAGCAGGCGCCCTACGGCGGGCAGCAGCAGGCCGCGTACGGCCAGCCACCCGCCGCCGGCCCGTCCGGTGAGCAGCCGCCGCCCGGCGCCGCCCAGGGCGGACGGCCCGGCGCCGCGGCGCCCGGCCGTCCGCCGCGCCGCCGCCGGCGCCGCGTGCTGGCGATCGTCCTCGTCGTCCTCGTCGTCCTGTTCGTCGTCGGGGACCGCATCGGCGTGGCCGTCGCCAAGGACCAGATGCGCAAGCAGGTGGTGGCGTCCATCGGTGAGAACCTCAAGCCGGGCGACCCGGTGCCGACGGTGACCGACGTCAGCATCGGCGGCTTCCCGTTCCTCACCCAGGTGCTGTTCGGCAAGTACAAGGACATCGGCGTCGGGATCGAGGGCATCGCCACCCCCGGCCCGAAGATCTCCTCGGTCAAGGCCCACCTCAAGGGCCTGCATGTGCCGTTCGGTGACGCCATCAGCGACAACGTGGGCGAGGTACCTGTCGACTCGGTGAAGGCCACCGTCGGCATCACCTACGCCGACCTCAACGCCTACCTCGCCAGGCAGCCGGGCAAGATGACGGTCACCCCGGTCGACGGCGGCAAGCGGGTCGAGGTCAGCGGCATCGCGGACATCCCCGGCTTCGGGGCCCAGCAGGTGGGCGGCGTCATCACCTTCGGGGTCACGAACAACATGCTGACGCTGGCGCCGTCCTCGATCAGGCTGAAGGGGGCGCTCAACTTCACCATCCCCCTTCCCGGCGGATCACTGCTGCCGTCGCTGCCGATCCCGGTGTCCGGCCTGCCGTTCAGCCTGCGCGTCGTGCAGGCGTCCACGAACGCGAACGGGCTGTCCCTCACCGCGACCGCCAAGGACGTCGTCCTCCCGCCGGCGTGACGTGCTCGCGGGCGATCGCGTCCCGGCTGGGCGGACGCGCCCGCGGCCCGTACGGCTCAGTGACGGGTGATCGCGGCCCGCTGCCGGGCGATCTCCCCGGGCGGGCATGATTCGTACCACATATCGCGCCGGGGTCCGGCCGTTCCCGGGCGGCGGCGGGCCGTGCCGTCGTGGCCGGCGGGGGCGTCGCCGCGGGCCGCCGGCTCCGTCCGGGAGCGTCGGGTCGGGCGTCGACGTCCACCGTTCGCGACCGCGCCGGGGCGATGCCCAGGGCGCGTGTGCAGGCATTTCCCGGGTGGGAGGCAGGTGCTTCGGGGTTCCGTGGGCTGCTGGTGTGGATCGGTTGGGTGCGGACGGCTCCCTGACGCGCCGTGCCCCGTCACCCCTGCGGTCGGATCGGCGACAGATGCCACTGCCGGGGATCGTCGGCCGGCATTCTCATAGGGTGCCGCTCGGGAGGCGCGCGTCAGCATCGTCGCCGCCTCCGTGGCGCGGTCGCCGCACCGGGGGGGACGACCCGGCTCCAGCGGGCGGGCCCGTGCGGAGCAACCGGAACATCCAGATCACGAGGCGGCGGGAACTCGAAAGATGTCCACAGGTCGAACGCGGTGCAGGCGCGGGCGCAGATCGACTCGACGCCAACCATCCCCCGGGGTGGATCAAGGTCATCCCGCGACGCTACGATCGGACATCCGGCATGATCGGTCAACCCGCGTGACCGTTCGACGTCGCACCGCCGCCTGGCCCTGTGGCAGCGCACGACCTGGCGGTGGCGCACGATCCGGCGCCAACGCATCATCCGGTGACAAGGCTCGACCCAACGGCATCGCCAGACCTAACGGCATCGCTCGACCTGATGGCAACGGCAACGCTCGACTTGGTGACAAGGTGGAGTTCGGCGGGACATCCCGGCCAGCGTCCCGTCGCGAAGGGGGAAACACGTGCAGACGACCTTCCTGAGAGTCGTCACCGAGGCCGGTGCGGCCACCGTGCCGGCCGAGGCCCAGTTCATCATCGGCCGCGCCCGGACCGCCGACTACGTCATCGCCGACTCCCGGGTCTCCCGCCGTCACCTCCTCCTCGAGCAGACCGGCAGCGGCTGGGTCGTGCGTGACATCAGCTCCAACGGCACCTGGCTCGACGGGCAGCGGATGCCCGAGGCCGTCGCCGTCGACGGTGAGCTGCGCTTCCACCTCGGCACGCCGACGGGTCCCGAGGTCGTCGTCCACCCCGAGTTCCCGCAGGGCCGGGGCCCGGTTGACGAGCCGGCCTACGACCCCGGCTACGACATGCAGACGATGCTGCCCAACGCCGCCGGCTACACCCCGCCCCGCCCGACCGGCGGCCGCGGCGGTCGCCCCGCGCACCAGGGCCCGACGAGCCCGGCGCAGCGCGGCCGCGACTACGGCGACGACCGCGACCGGGGCCACGACGAGCGCTCCTCCGGCCTGACCAGCCTCGAACAGGAGCACGAGCGGCGCACCACCTACCGCCTGCGCCAGGGCACGATGTCGATCGGCCGCGCCCGCGACAACGACGTCGTCATCACCGACCTGCTCGCCTCCCGCCGGCACGCCGAGCTCTACATCGGCCGCTCCGGCGTCCAGATCGCCGACCTCGACTCCGCCAACGGCGTCTTCGTCAACGGTCGCCGGATCAACCGGACGAACCTGAACCAGGGCGACGTCATCGCGGTCGGTCACCACATCTTCCAGCTCGAGGGCGATCAGCTCGTCGAGTACATCGACTCCGGTGACGTCAGCTTCGAGGCCGACAACCTCAACGTCTTCGCCGGCCAGAAGCAGCTCATGCACGACATGACGTTCAAGCTGCCCGGCCGCGCGCTGCTCGGTGTCGTCGGCCCGTCCGGTGCCGGCAAGTCGACCCTGCTCAACGCGCTGACCGGCTTCCGCCCCGCGGACAAGGGCAACGTCCGCTACGCGGGCCGGGACCTCTACTCCGAGTACGACGAACTGCGCCGCCGCATCGGCTACGTGCCGCAGGAGGATCTGCTGCACACCTCGCTCACGGTGCGCAAGGCCCTCGAGTACGGAGCCCAGCTCCGCTTCCCGCCGGACGTCACCAAGGTCGAGCGCCGTAACCGGGTCGACGAGGTCCTCGCCGAGCTCGGCCTCACCCAGCACGCGAACACCCAGGTCTCGAGGCTCTCCGGTGGCCAGCGCAAGCGGACCTCGGTGGCCCTGGAGCTGCTGACCCGGCCGACCCTGCTGTACTTGGACGAGCCGACCTCCGGCCTCGACCCGGGCATGGACAAGAACGTCATGGAGTCGCTTCGCAAGCTCGCGAACGACGGCCGGACGGTCATCGTGGTCACCCACAGTGTCGCCCAGCTCGACCTGTGTGACTACATCCTCGTCCTCGCGCCCGGCGGCTACGTCGCCTACTTCGGCCCGCCGCAGGACGCGCTGTCCTTCTTCGGCAAGCGCGACTACCCCGACGTCTTCCTCAACCTCGAGGCGACGCCCGGCGCCGAGTCGGCCGCCCGCTTCCGCAACTCCCGCTACTTCGTCCCCGCGTCGATCACCGCGCCGTCGGCCCGCCCGGCGCCGGAGGAGCTGCCGTCGCTGCGGCAGCAGTCCGTCGCCTCGCAGCTCGTCACACTGAGTCGACGAACCATGGCCGTGGTCGCGTCGGACAAGTCCTACCTACGGCTCATCATCGCCTTCCCGTTCCTGCTCGGGCTGATCCCCAGAGCCATCGGCGGAAACTTCGAACTCACAGCCGACCAGGCCAAACAGTTCTCACCAAACTCCGACGGCCCCACGATCTTGTTGATCATGGTGCTCTGTGCCTGTTTCATGGGCATGGCGAACTCCGTCCGAGAGATCGTCAAGGAACGGGCGATCTATCGCCGAGAGAGAGCCATCGGCCTGTCCCGCACGGCGTACATCGGGTCGAAGGTGCTCGTTCTGACCTTCATCACCGTCGCGCAGGCGATCCCCTTCACCCTGATCGGCCTCGCCGGGCGAACGCCGAAGGACGCCCTCATCGGCCCGAACTCGCTGCTTCCGATGCTGCTCGCCGTCATCGTCGTCTCGCTGTCCTCCGCCATGCTCGGCCTGCTGATCTCGGCCATGGTCGACAACGCGGACAAGACGATGCCGCTGCTGGTCCTGCTCACCATGGGCCAGCTGATCTTCAGTGGCGGCATCGTGCCGGTCCACGGCACTGTCGGCCTCGAGCAGGTCGCCTACGTCGCGCCGGCCCGCTGGGGCTTCGCCTCCATGTCCTCGGTCGCCGACCTGAACCGCATCACGCTCGCCGGTGTCGTCCGCCCCGACGACCCGACGAAGAAGGTGAACCCGAAGGTCGTCGTCGACCCGACGTGGCAGCACACGGTCTCGACCTACGTCACCGACATCGCCGCCGGCGTCTTCGTCGGCCTCGTCTGCATCATCATCGCCTCCGTCCTCATCCGCCGCATGGACCCGAAGACCGTCAAGCGCGCCCCCGCCACCCCCGCCGGCGCCCCTCCCCGCTGACCCGCCCCGCCGGCGCACCCTCTCCTCGCCGACCCGCCGAGACCACCCGCGGGCCTCGGCCCGCCGTCGACGGCCGGCTCCCCTACCCGGGGAGCCGGCCGTCGACGCGTCCGCCCCGGGCGTTGCGTGGGAACGGGAGTTTCTGCCAGTTTCAACGGGACGAATCGGGCAGGGAGCCATGCGAAAGTGGCACGTCGAGGCCTTCCCCTGCGGCGCCGGGGCGCCACCCGACGGGTGTGCGCGGACAGGTAGCTCCTACCGCTGCGCGAGCCTTCGAGCTCAGGGCGCGAGTCCTCCAGCTCAGGCGCTCGGTGCGGTCCCGCCCGCGCGTGCCGCTGCCGAGCGAAGCGCGTCCGCCACGACCCGCACGAGCTTCGCCGGCGCGGAAAGCGCGTCCCACCAGGTGAAACGGAGGACGTCCCAGCCGAGGCGGACCAGGTCGTTCTGACGGGCGCGATCGCGATGCAGGGCCGCCGGCAGGCCATGGGGGCCGACCCCGTCCGCCTCGACAGCAAGGCGTACGCCCGGCCAGGCGAAGTCGACGCGGGCCACCAGCCGGCCGCTGTGCGGATCACGCACCGGCCACTGCGACTGCTCGGGCAGCAGGCCAGCGTCACCGAGAAGCAGGCGCAGCCGTGTCTCCAGCGGTGACTCGGCCGCGCCGTCGACCAGCGCCCACCACGTCCGGGTACGGCTCCCGCCCCGGCGGGAGAGCACGCGCTCGCCTACGACCGCGAGATCGCGCGCGGACAGTCGCCGCTCGTGCAGCATCGCGTCGAGGACACTGACGACGAGCTCGCGATCGCGCAGCAGTGCGAGATCCTCCAGCGTTCTCCGCGCCGAGGTGGTGCGCAGGCCGCCGAGGTCAACGACGTCTCCGTCCCGCAGCGTCATTCCGTAGCGCTGAAAGCCCTGCCGTCCGCGGGGCCGCTCGCCAGCCGGGCACGGCGAGTTCGACCAGCTCCGGTGGCCGCAACAGCGGCAGCGCCGGCAGGCCGTGCAGCCGAGCCGCGGTGAGCCCACAGATCACCCCGCCGGCCACGGCGAGGACGGCTCTGGCGCTGGCTCGGATCACGTCGCGGACCGGCGGCACGAACAGCGCACCACGAACGGGGGAAGTCCAGCCGTCACGGCGTCGCCGCAGGACAAGCGCGTTCTCCGACAGGCCGAGCTGGTGGGCCTGGCGGCGGGTGACGACGTCGTCCTGACGGCGCGCCAGCGCGACGACTCTGTCGTGGGGCGTGGACATCGCCCCAGTCTCGGCCGTGCCGGCCGCCGGTGGCCGATGGATCCGCGCGCTGTGGAAAACCCGCCCGCCGACCCGGCAGATCCGGCGCGACCCCCGTCCTCAGCGGACAGCGGGCCTTCGCCGGACTGGCCGGGCTACGGCGGATCTGGATGACGTCAGGTCAGCCGGAGTTCCAGCGGGGGTGGGCGGAGAGGAAGCGGTCCTCGGTGAGGGGATGGTCGGAGGCGGTGGGGTTGTTCGGGTCGAGGATGCGCAGCTGCTTGCGGTCGTCGCCGCGGTTCGAGCTGAAGATGATCCGGGGGTCGTCCTTCGGGCCGAAGGTCGGGTCCATGTCGTCGCCCCGGGCGCGGGTGAGCTGCGTGATGTTCTTGCCGTCGGAGTCCATCTCGAAGATCTCGAGGTCGCCGTTCTGTTTCCGGGTGAAGGCGATCTTGCTGCCGTCGGGGGACCAGGCCGGGTCGGTGTCGTCGTTGCCCTGGTTCAGGGTCAGCTTGTCAGGCTGGGCGCCTTCCGTCACCGGGATCGTCACGATGAAGCCTCGCTGGCCGCCACCCAGGATTGACCAGTACGCGATGCGGTCGCCGCTGGGCGACCAGGCGGGGTCGGTGGCCTGTTCGGCCGCGTTCTTGATCCGGGTGACGCCCTGCGTCTTCAGGTTGACGATGTAGAGCCCGGACGCGGCGGTGCCCTTGTCGTCGGTCAAGGAGCGCGTGACCATCGAGCCGCCGTCGGGGGAGAGGGAAGCGCGCGAGTCGCCGGGAATCGTCAGGTTCTTGGCGGCGCCTGAGGCGAGCAGTGGCACGGCCTTGCCCGATCCGTCGGCCGCGATCGCCATGTACTGGGTGCGGTTCGCGCTCTCCACGGAGTAGACGACCGTCTGGCGGTCGATGGAGATCACGGGAAGGATCTCTTTCGCGGGGGTGCTGGTGATCTGCTTCTGCCCGGTGAGCAGACCGGCCGGGCCGACGGTGGCGCTGAACAGGTCGTAGCTGCCGTTCTTCTGCGCCGTGTAGACCATCGTCGCGTCGCTGAGCGCCGTGGCCGACTTCGGCAGGGGGAACGCAGCGCTGCCTGCCGGCGCGGTCGCGCTCGCTCCGGGCGTCGAGCCGGCTCCGGCGGTGGCGGTGTTGTCGTCCTTGCCTCCACCGCCGAGGGCCAGGATCGTCGCGATGATCGCGCCGACCACGACGACGCCGCCGCCTACGAGCAGCGGGGCGCGGCTGCGCCCGCGGCTGCGGCGCTTCTCGTCGGGTGCCGGCCTGGTGTCCCCGGGTCCGCCGGAGCCACCGGCGCCGAACGTCCCGCCCGCGCCGGGCGCGCCCTGCGGGTAGCCAGGGTCCTGGGGTCCCCCGGGGCCGCCGAAGCCGCGCGCACCGCCGGTCGCGTACCCGCCGCCGGCGCCGGTGCCGGTGCCGGTGGGCAGCCGGGTGGGTGCGTCCTGGTCGGCGGTGTAGCCGGCGGTGGACGGGCCGCCGGTGCCGGACGGCAGGCGGGTGGGGTCGTCGGGGCCGAGGGTGTAGCCGCCGCCGGGGCCGGTGGCGTTCGGCTGGGTGCCGGCGGCGGGGGAGGGGAGCTGCCAGCCCTGCAGGACGTTGGTGACGTCCTCGGGGTTGACGGCGGCCGCGGCATCGGGGTTGGAGCTGGCGGGGTCGCCGAGCAGGCGGAGCATGAGCTGCTGGGCGCTCGGGCGGCCGGCCGGGTCCTTGCGCATGGCCAGCCAGACGATCGGGCGCAGGGCCGGGTCGACGTCGTCGAGGCGGGGCTCCTCGTGCAGGGCGCGGTAGAGCAGCACCTGCGCGGAGGCCTCGCCGAACGGGTAGTGGCCGGTGGCGGCGAAGGCGACCAGGCCGCCCCAGGCCCAGATGTCCACCGCCGAGCTGATCGGCCGGCTCTCGATCTGCTCCGGGGACATGAACGCGGGCGTGCCGAGCTGCTGGAGGTCGCCGGTCAGGCCGCTGCCGGCGTCGACGGTGCGGGCGATGCCGAAGTCGATCACCCGGGGGCCGAAGGGCGAGAGGATGACGTTGGCGGGCTTGAGGTCGCGGTGGACGATGCCGGCGCTGTGGATGGCGGTGAGCGCGGCGGCGACGCCGACGGCGAGCTGCTCGAGGTTCGCGTCGGCCAGTGGGCCGTTGCGCTGCACGTAGCGGGCGAGCGTCTCGCCCTCGATGAACTCGGTGACCAGGTAGGGCCACTCGGCGTCGGGGTCGGCGTCGAGCACCTCGGCGGTGCAGACCCGGGCGACGCGCCGGGCCGTCTCGGCCTCCAGCCGGAACCGGGCGCGGAACTCGGGATTCCCGACGGCCTCAGTGCGGATCACTTTGATCGCGACCAGGCGGCCCTTCTCGGAGCGGCCCAGGTAGACCGTGCCCATGCCACCCTGGCCTAGCTTGCCGAGCAGGGTGTACGCGCCGAGCCTGGGAGGGTCGTCCGGACCGAGAGGAATGGCGCGCGCCGCCACACCTGCATCCGATGACGCCATGGACCTGTACCCCTGCCTGCCGCGCGCCGACCGCGCCTCCGCCGGACGGTGCGCCCTGAGCGCCCGTCCGCCGGCCTCACGCACCGACCCTTGATCGACCATGGTGATCTGCTCCGCCGGTAGGCGGATCAGTTGGGAAAATCTTAGGCGAGTGTCGCCCTGAACAGGACTGTCGGGGCAGCGACTGTGGACAAGGTGTCGTTGTCAAGGGAATGACATCAATCCGGAGCGTTCGTCCCGCCCCGTTCGCCGATCCGTGTGCCATCGTCGGGGGCACCGAGATCGTCGCAGTCGCGGACGGAGAGTCACGCATGGTGAGGACGTTCACCCGTATCGCCCGGATGGCCGGGGCGCTGAGCTGCGCAGCCGCGCTGCTCGGGCTCGCTGCCTGTTCCGGCGGCAGTGACGACGGTGGCGCAGCGAAACCAACCACGGCAGCGGGCGCCGCGTCGGGTGCGCCGGTCGCCGCGTCCGCGTCGCCGGGTTCGGCCGGCTCGGGCGGCGCCCAGGCGGCTGCTCCGACCACGCCGGTCTGGGGATTCACCCGCTTCACCTCGCCGGCCACGCCGGTGGGCACGCAGACCGTGCTGCCGGCGTCGGAGAGCTCCGGCAGCTGGCGCACCGGCGGTGGCTCCGCCGCGTCCGCCCACGTCATGGTCACGCACCTGGCGCGCGGCAGCTATCAGGTGACCTTCCCGGGCGTCGCGGTCCCGAGCGGGCGGGGTGTCGCCTTCGCGACCGCCCTCGACGCCCCCGGAGCCGCCGCGTCCGCCCCGGTGGTGTCCTGCCGCACCGTGCGCTGGGACGCGGCCGCCCGCGACGAGCAGGTCGAGGTGGCCTGCCGCGACGCGGCGGGAACGCCCGCCGATACCGGCTTCACGGCGCTGTTCGACCACGTTCCGGACGCCGCCGCGCCCTCACCGGGCGGGGCCTTCGCCTACCTGCGGGTCGACGCCGCCGGGGCGGCGGCCGCGACGTCGAAGCCGGTCGACTCCTACAGCGTCGCGGGCCCGGGCACGATCGAGGTCCACCGGGTCGGCGCCGGGCACTACACGATCGACCTCATCGGCCCGGCGTTCGCCAAGAACGGGAACAACCTGCAGGTCAACGCGACCGGCGAGGGCGAGATCGGCTGCAACGCCCTCGGCCGCGTGGTCGGGAAGGACCGCCAGTCGGTGTTCGTCGGCTGCGCCCGCGGCGCGACCTGGACGGACAGCCCCTTCGCCCTGCTCTACACCAGCGGCCACGCGCTGATCCCGACGGACGCCACGAGCTTCGGCCACGCCTTCACCGGCATCACCGTGCAGGGCGGCCCGACCCAGCAGGCGCCGATCGGCCCGGCGGTGAACGCCTGGGGCTGGTACTCGGCGAACAGCACGGGAGCGACCAACCAGGTCCGCCGCCTCGCCGTCGGCCGCTACGAGGTCACCTTCCCCAGCGTCGCCCGGAACGCGGACTCGCTGCAGGTCACGCCCTACGGCGAGCCGACGGCCCGCTGCTCCGCCGCGGGTGCCGGCGCCACCGCGGCGGCGAGCACCGGGGGCGCGGCCACCATCACGGTCCGCTGTGTGGACGCGGCTGGACGCCCGGCTGACAGCTACGCCAGTGTCGCCTACGTCAGCGCCCCCGGCTCCACCACGCCCTGACCCGAGCCCCCGGCCCGCGACCCCGCGACCCCGCGACCCCGTAGACCTGGGCGCGTCCCGGGGACACCGCCCCCCGCCGGTGCCCCCGGACCCCCAGGCCCCCCGCTGGCGACCGGCCGGACGCGAGGGCCGCGACGCCCCCGAACGGCGCGTGCCCACCGCGGCGGGCCGGTCTGAACGCATCAAACCGTCGTGGGCCCGCCGACACCTCGTATCTCGGCGGTTTCCCGAAGCTTTCGGCAGATCATCCGTCTGTTTCGGGGGCAGCGTCGGTGTCGACGGTCCGCAGGATGTCGTTCACCTCGCGGCGGGGGGTGGGCTCGGCCGGCGCCGTGGTCGGCTCCGGGTAGCCGACTCGCAGGATCATCTGGACGTGCCCGAGCCCGCCGGTCGCGCCGCGGAACTGCTCGCGCATCCCCTCCACGTCGATCGCCTGCGACATCGGCGAGCTGGCCAGCCCGAGCGCCGTCGCGGCGAGCAGCACCCGCTGCATCGCCTCGCCGGCGCGCAGCCGGTCGGCGGTGGTGTCCGCGTCGGTGCCGATCAGCAGGATCCCGGGCCGCTCGACGGCGTGCTCGGCCAGGTGGGTGGTGCCGGTCTCGCCGGCGACGTCGAGGTCCCGCAGGGGGAACTCGGAGCGCCGCGGCGCGTCCAGGTGCACCACGGCACCGCGCGGGATGCCGTCCGCGGCCGGTTCCGTCCGGCTCCAGGAGGAGAGCTCGGCGCGGTAGGCGGCGTTGTGCTCCTCGATCCAGTCGGCCCGCGAGAGCAGGACGCTGACCTGGACGCGCAGGTCGGGATCGGTGGGGGCGGTCAGCCAGGCGCCCTCGGCCTCGGCGGCGGCGCGCAGCCGGCTGATGGCGTCCGCGGGCAGGGGGCGCTCCTCGAAGGGGCGCCGGTCGGTGTGACGGCGGGGGATCGCCGCGGCGAGGGCACGCTCGGTGTCGTCGGCGGGCAGGCTGCCGGCGAGGGTGACCCGCGCCAACGGCGCCGAGCCGATGTTGTCGCCGTCCGGCAGGAGCGTGACCTGGGGTGACAGGCCGCGGATCCGCAGCGCCAGCCGGGCGTTGCACAGCGCCGCCCCACAGCTGAGCAGCAGCTGACGGCCCTGCGGGTCGGCGACGTCGAGCTGGCGGGAGCGGTCGGCGAACAGGGTGAGCCCGCCCGCGTCGAGCTGCCACAGCCAGGGCTGGGTGTTGTGGATGGACGGCGCCGCGGCAGACGCGGCGACCACCTCCCGAGCCAGCTCCGCGGTCAGTGGGGGTGTTACGGACCGCGCCGTGTCGGTGGACATGTCGGCCTCCCTTCGTCCGGTACCACCCAAGCCTGCCGGGGCGGCGATGTCTCCGACATGCCCCGACCGGAACCCGTCACGCGGGACCGACGGAGGTTCGGCGGGAGCCGGACGGCCCTGCCCTGCGCCGCCCCGCCCAGCCCCGCCCAGCACGGCCGCGGCCGCCACGTCCGGCCTCGGTGCCCGGAGTGGCGGCGATGCCTGCGGGTAGCCCCAAGGCATGGCTGGAACTGACACCGAGGCGGTGGTCGCCGAACTGCTCGCCCGGCACGGGCGCACCTTCGCCGAGGAGATCGGCGCCGACGTGCCCGCCGACACGGCCGAGGCGATGTTCAGGCTGACCGTCTTCGCGCTGCTCGCCGGCGCGCGGATCCGCACGGCCGCCGCGGTCCAGGCCTGCCGCGCGCTGATGGACGCCGGCTGGACCGACGCCGCCGCCATGGCCGACGCGACCTGGGCGCAGCGCACCCGGGTGCTCAACCACAACGGGTACGCCCGCTACGACGAGAGCACGTCCCGCCAGCTCGCCGACGCCTGCGACTACCTGTCCGAGACCTACGACGGGGACGTGCGGCGCCTGCGGGAGGCCGCCGGCCAGTCACCGGAGCGCGAGCGGGCGCTGCTTCAGAAGATCAAGGGGATCGGCCCGGTCGGCGCCGACATCTTCCTGCGCGAGGCCCAGGCCGGCTGGGACGAACTCGTCCCCTACCTGGACGAACGGGTCCGTCACACGGCCGGCGAGCTGGGCCTGCCGACCAGCGTGACGCGGCTCGTCGACCTCGTCGACCGCGCCGACCTGCCGCGTCTGGTCGCCGCGCTGGTGCGGGTGCGCCAGGAGCACGACGTCGCCGACCTGCGCGAGGCCACCTCCGGCGGCTGACGGGCGGAGCGCCTTCCAACGGTCGCGGAGCCGCCGTCCGACGGCCGGTGACACCCTCGGACGGCCGGTGACGCAGTGCCCGCCGCCGCGCAGTGCCCGCCGCCGACGGGTGACCCGCCGGCGCGGGTACCCGTTCGGTGCAACCCGACGGGACGAACGGCTCCCGCCGGGCGACGCGGCGTCCGTACCCTGGACGGTGCGCCGATCCTCCCGGGCCCGGTCAGGTGCCCGGCCGGGGTGGACACGGGGCACCGGCGGCAGGCTGGGACGGTTCGCGCCGCAAGGGCTGTAACCTTCCAGGCTCAACGCCGCGCGTTCAGGGGCGGGCCGGGCGCGCCGGGCGGGGGCTGCCGTCCGGCCGACGATCCGCCCGCCGTCCGGCGGCCGAGCCGTCCACCAGGATTCCGAGGCAGACCCGGAGGAGCGTCCGTGCCGAGCACGCAGGATGTCGAGCGCGCCCGCGAGCAGGCGTACCTGGACACGCTGTACACCCGGCTGGACGAGGTACGGGAGATCACCCGCGAGCAGCTGCGCGGCGTGCTGCTCGCCGTGGGCACGGGCACCCCGCAGTCAATCGTCGAGCGGGACGTCTTCGCCGCGGCGCACGCCGACCGGCTCGCCCGCCTCGACGCCGCCGAGGGTCGGCTCTGCTTCGGCGCGATGGACCACGCCGACGGCCGGCGCACCTACATCGGCCGCATCGGGCTGTCCGACAGCGAGCAGGAACCGATCCTCGTCGACTGGCGCGCGCCCGTCGCGACCGCGTTCTACCGGGCGACGCTGGCCGATCCGCACGGCCTGGTCCGCCGCCGCCACCTGCGCACCCGCGGCCGTGAGGTCACCGGCATCGCCGACGATCCACTCGGCCTGCCCGACCCGGCCAGCGCCGGCGCGAGCGCGGCGGACGGCGCCGAGGGCGCAGGCGCCAACGCCAACGCCGGTGCGACAGCCGTCCAGTCGGGCGACGCGATGCTGCTCGAGGCGCTCGCCGCGCCGCGCACCGGCCGCATGCACGACATCATCGCCACCCTGCAGGCCGAGCAGGACCGGATCATCCGGGCGCGGGCGAACGGCATCCTCGTCGTCGACGGCGGACCGGGCACCGGCAAGACCGCCGTCGCCCTGCACCGCGCCGCCTACCTGCTCTACAACGACCGGGCCCGGCTGGACCAGTCCGGCGTGCTGATCGTCGGGCCGAGCCCGGTGTTCCTGCGCTACATCGACCAGGTGCTGCCCTCGCTCGGCGAGACGGGCGTGGTCTTCGCCACGCCGGCACGCCTGTTCCCCGGCGTGGACGCCACCGGGACGGAACCGGTCGAGGCCGCCGCGCTCAAGGGCGACCCGCGGATGGCCGACATCGTCGCCACCGCGGTCCGCGACCACCAGCGGCTGCCGCGGCGCGAGCTGACCATCCCGTACGACGATCATGTCCTGCGGCTGAGCCGGGACGCGGTCGCCCGGGCGCGCACCCGCGCGCGGCGCAGCCGCCGCCCGCACAACTCGGCCCGTCGCGTCTTCCTGCGCGAGCTGCTGGGCGACCTGACCACGCAGGTGGTCCGGCAGATCCCGGGCGGTCTGCTGGACGCCGACGAGCGCCGCCAGATCACCCGCGACCTGTGGCTCGACGAGGGTGTCCACGCGGCCCTGGACAGGCTGTGGCCGCTGCTGACCCCCCAGCAGCTCGTCGGCGCGCTGTTCACCGACCCGGCGGTGCTGGCACGGGCGGCCGGCGGTCGGCTCACCCCGGCCGAACGCGACCTGCTGGCAGACCTACCGCCGGCGAACCCGCGCATCCCCACCCCGCGTCCCGCCGAGGCCGCGCCGCGCCGCGGCCGCCGCCGGACGTCCCCTTCCAGGGGCGACGCGCTGCAACTGCCCTTCGACACCGACCCGGCACCCGACACCGACCCGGCACCTGGCATCCACCCGGCACCCGACATCCACCCGATCACCGTCGCCGGCGCCCGGCGGCCGGCCGGGGAGCGGCGCTGGACGCCGGCCGACGTCCCCCTGCTCGACGAGGCGGCGGAACTGCTGGGTGATCCCGACGAGGAGGCCGGCCTGGAGGCCGCCCGCCGGGCCGAGCGGGAGCGGGCCGAGGAGCGCGAGTACGCCCGCGGCGTGGTCGACATGCTGGGCCTGCACGGCCAGGTCGACGCGGATGCCCTGGCCGAGCGGTGGTCCGGCCCACGGGTGCGCCGCAGCGCCGCCGAGCACGCCCGCGAGGACCGGTCCTGGGCGTTCGGCCACCTGATCGTCGACGAGGCGCAGGAGATCTCGCCGATGCTGTGGCGGCTGCTGTGGCGCCGCTGCCCGGGGCGCACGGCGACGCTGGTCGGCGACCTCGCCCAGACGGCGCGCCCGGGTGCGCCGACGAGCTGGGAGCAGCTGCTGGGACCCGTGGTCGACGACCGGTTCACCGTCGAGCGCCTCACCGTCAACTACCGCACCCCGCAGGAGATCATGGACGTGGCGGCGGAGGTCCTGCGGGCGCAGGACCCGGCGCTGGTGGTGCCGGTGTCGGTCCGCTCGGCGGGTCGGCGGCCCGCCGCGCTGCGGGTCGGCGACGTGGCCGTCGAGGCGGTGCCCGGGCTCGCGCGGCTGCTGGCCGGCGACCCGCCCGCCGCGGACGGGCCGAGCGCCGAGCTGCTCGCGGCGGTCGCCCACGCTGCCACGGCGGAGGCGGCCGCGGCGGCCGGCGGCCGGGTCGCCGTGATCGCCCGACCGCGCGATGTCCAGCCGTTGCGGGCCGCGCTCATGGCCCTGCTGCCCGACCTCGCCGTCGCCCCCGACTCGATCGACCCGGCGAGCGCCGCCGGCAACGCCCTGGACGCCCCGGTCGCCGTCCTCGGCGTCGCCGAGACGAAGGGCCTCGAGTTCGACGCGGTGGTGCTCGTCGAACCGGCCGACCTGCTCGTCGAGCCGACCCGCGGCCTGGCGGACCTGTACGTCGCGCTGACCCGGGCGACCCGGTCGCTGCGCGTCGTCCACTCCGGCGAGCTGCCGCCGTTCCTGCGCTCCCTCGATGGCGACTGATCCTGTCTCAGCCGCCGTCGCCTATGGCCGCGAGCCTGTTCGCCATCTCCTCCGGCGGCACGTTCTCGACGCGCGTCGCGAGGTTCCACCGATGGCCGAACGGGTCGACGAGCTGACCGGACCGATCCCCGTAGAACTGGTCGGCCGGCGGCCGGCGGCTGGTGGCACCGGCGGCCAGCGCGCGCTCGAAGGTCGCGTCCACGTCCTCGACGTACAGCGACAGCGTCACCGGGGTGCCGCCCACCGACGCCGGGCCGAGGACGCCGATCTGCGGCGCCTCGTCGGCGATCATGACCACGGACTCGCCGAAGAGCAGCTCCGCGTGGCCGATCCTGCCGTCGGGACCGGCGAGCCGCATCCGCTCGGTCGCACCCAGAACGGTCACGTAGAAGTCGATCGCGGCGGCGGCGGCGTCCACGCAGAGATACGGGCAGACCCTCGGGTAGTCGGACGGGATCGGAGCGACATCGCTCATCGTGACCTCCTGGCAAGTCGCTGGCATCGGTGAAGGATGGAGGGGTGAAGCGGGACGGCGGACCAGTACGGGACGGGCGGCCGGTGCGGGACGGGGGACCGGTGCGGGACGGCGGACATCGTCGCGCCGGGGTCCGACAGTTTCGGGACGGTCGCCCGGGCGGGCGCGTCGAGCTCGTCGGCCGGCTGCGGGCCGCGCTCGGCGTGCCGCCCGGCGACCCGTCCGGGCTGGTGGATCCCTCGCCGCGCCGCCGGGCGGAGTACGCGTCGGACGCGTCCAACTACCGTGTGCCTCCCGTGGTGGTGGTCTTCCCCCGGGATGTCGACGACATTCCGGCCGTGCTCGATGTCTGCCGGGCCACCGGCACCCCGCTGACCACCCGTGGCGCGGGCACGTCCATCGCCGGCAACGCGGTCGGCCCCGGCGTGGTGATGGATCTGAGCCGTCATCTCGACCGTGTGGTCGCGCTGGACCCGGACGCCCGCACCGCCACCGTGCAGCCCGGCGTCGTGCTGGACGTGCTGCAGGCCGCGGCGGGCCGCCACGGCCTGCGCTTCGGCCCCGATCCGTCCACCCACGCCCGGTGCACCCTCGGCGGCATGATCGGCAACAACGCCTGCGGCACGCGGGCGATCGCCTACGGCCGTACCAGCGACAACGTCCTCGCCCTCGACGTCCTCGACGGCACCGGCCGCCGCCTGCGGGCCGCCGCCGGCGAAGAACCCCCACCGGGCCTGGCCGCGTTCACCCGCGCACACCTCGCGACGCTGCGCACGGAGCTCGGCCGCTTCCCGCGCCAGGTGTCCGGTTACGGGCTGGAGCACCTGCTGCCGGAGCGCGGCGGCGACCTGGCGAAGGCCCTGGTCGGCAGCGAGGGCACCTGCGCGGTCGTGCTCGGCGCGACGGTGCGTCTGGTCGCGCCGCCCATGGCCACGGCGATGGTCGTCCTCGGCTACCCGGACATGGCCACCGCCGCGGACGCGGTCCCGGCGCTGCGCCCGCACGGGCCCCTCGCCCTGGAGGGGATGGACGCCCGGCTCGTCGACATCGTGCGCCGCCATCGTGGCCCGGGTGCCGTGCCGGCGCTGCCGGCGGGCGCGGGCTGGCTGTTCGTCGAGGCCGGCGGCGACACGCCGGCCCATGCGCTGGCCGCCGCGCGCCGTCTCGCCGCCGACGCGGGCACGGCGGCGACCAGGGTGGTCGAGAGCGGTCCCGAGGCGCGGGCGCTGTGGCGGATCCGCGAGGACGGCGCCGGGCTCGCCGGGCGCACCGCGGACGGCGAGCCGGCCTGGCCGGGCTGGGAGGACGCCGCCGTCCCGCCCGAGCGGCTCGGCGCCTACCTGCGTGACTTCGAGGAGCTGCTGCGCGCCCACCGGCTGGCCGGCGTGCCGTACGGGCACTTCGGCGACGGCTGCGTGCACATCCGTCTCGATCTGCCGCTCGCGCGGGCCCCGCGGCTGCTGCGCCCGTTCCTGCTGGAGGCGGCGGACCTGGTCGCGGCGCACGGCGGGTCGCTGTCCGGCGAGCACGGCGACGGCCGGGCCCGCGGCGAGCTGCTGGACCGGATGTACTCGCCGGCGGCGCTCGACGCCTTCGCCGGCTTCAAGCGGCTGTTCGACCCGGATGACCTGCTCAACCCGGGTGTGCTGGTGCGGCCGCGGCCGGTCGACGCCGACCTGCGCCTGCCCGCCGCCCACGCGCTGCCCGCCCCCGCGCCGGGTACCGGCTTCGCCCTGGCCCACGACGGCGGCGATCTCGCCCGGGCCGCGCACCGCTGCGTCGGGCTCGGCACCTGCCGCGCCGACACGTCGGTGACCGGCGGGTTCATGTGTCCGTCGTTCCAGGTCACCCGGGACGAGAAGGACAGCACCCGGGGCCGGGCCCGGGTGCTGCAGGAGCTGGCGAACGGGACGCTGGTGCGCGGCGGCGCCGGCGCGGCGGAGGTCGGCGAGGCGCTGGACCTGTGCCTGTCGTGCAAGGCGTGCGCCCGGGACTGCGCCGCCGGCGTGGACATGGCGACCTACAAGTCCGAGGTGCTGCACCGGGCCTACCGCCGCCGCCCGCGCCCCGTCAGCCACTACGCGCTGGGCTGGCTGCCGCGCTGGAGCCGGCTGGCCGCGCGGGCACCCACCCTGGTCAACGCGGTGCTCGCCCGCCGCGGGGCGCGCCGGGCGCTGCTGCGCCTCGGCGGCATGGATCCCCGCCGCGACGTGCCCGCCTTCGCCGCCAGGCCGTTCAGCCGCTGGTGGCGCGAGCGTCGGGCCCCCAGCACGTCGGGCGTCCCCCCGCGGGGGGACGTGGTGCTGTGGGTCGACTCGTTCACCGAGGCGTTCTCTCCCGGGGTGGGACGGGCGGCGGTCGAGGTGCTGACGGCGGCGGGGTACCGGGTCGTCGTCCCGGCGGGCCCGGGGCCGGTGTGCTGCGGGCTGACCTGGATCACCACCGGCCAGCTGGACGGGGCCAGGCGGCGGCTGCGGACCCTGGTGAGGCGTCTCGCGCCCTACGCCCGCGCGGGCACGCCGATCGTCGGACTGGAGCCGTCGTGTACCGCGGTGCTGCGCGGTGACCTCGTCGAGCTGCTGCCCGGCGACGCGGACGCGGCGGCGGTGGCGGCCGGGGTGCGCACCCTCGCCGAGCTGCTGACCTCCATCCCCGGCTGGGCCCCGCCACGACTCGACGGGACCCGGATCGTCGCCCAGCCGCACTGCCACCAGCACGCCGTGCTCGGCTTCACCGCCGACCGCGACCTGCTCGCCGCCGCCGGTGCCGACGTGCGAGTGCTCGCCGGCTGCTGCGGCCTGGCCGGCAACTTCGGCATGGAGGCCGGCCACTACGACGTCTCGGTCGCGATCGCCGAGCGGGGGATCGCGGCGGCGGTCCGGGCGGCTCCGGCGGGCGCGGCGCTGCTCGCGGACGGCTTCTCCTGCCGGACGCAGGCAGCCCACGTCGTGGGCGTGTCGGGCCGGCACCTCGCCGAGCTGCTGGCGGCGCCGCCGACGCCCCCGCCGATGCCCCCGCCCCCGCCGACGCCCCCGACTTCCGCATGAGCAGTCGTCCGGAGTGGGCCAGTTGGCTGGGGTAGTGGTCGTCGGGGTGCGGCGCGTCTCATTCGAATAAATGTGCGCAGGATTTCCGGGCGGAATGTCCGAGGATTTCCCGGCCGGTCGCGGCGGTTGCGGATGCCGTAGCGACGGTGAATGTGTCTCGGAGTGTGCCTGGTGGGAACTCTGGCCCGCCTGCCGGATTCCTGCGGTAATTTTTCGCTCGGCCTCGGGGGTAAATGAGGCCGACGTCCGGGCCGGGGGCGTTCCGTAAATGGCCCGGACGGCTGTTTCCTATGCAGGTTCCAGCTGGGGGAAATTCGCCATGCCCATGGCCAGAAGAATGCTCTGTGCAGCCCGCGCCGCCCGGTCTCGCGCGCCGGAATCCGGTCGGGACCAATGACATCGATCCCCGTCGGCAACCCGCCCGACGACCTGGACGGCACCCCGACCGACGACCTGCGCCGGACCCGGCCCGACGACGCGACCGGGCTGCTGCGTCTCCCGCTCCTGCCGCACCCGCGCACCCCGCCGGAGGAGTACCGGGGTCACCTCGCGCCTGAGGTGTCCGTGGTGGTGCCGACGCGCAACGAGCAGCACAACGTCGAACCACTGCTGCGCCGGCTCGAGCGGGCGCTGCGTGGCCAGACCGGCGAGGTCATCTTCGTCGACGACTCCGACGACGGGACACCCGATGCGATCGCCCGCGCGGGGAGCGCCCTGGCCCTGCCGGTGCGCGTCCACCACCGGCCGGCGGGCGCGCGGCACGGCGGGCTCGGTGGCGCCGTCAGCGAGGGCATCGCCCTGTGCGCCGCCCCCTACGCCGTCGTCATCGACGGGGACCTCCAGCATCCGCCGGAGACGATCCCCACCCTGCTCGCCACGGCCGTGCGCGACGACGCCGACCTGGTCATCGCCAGTCGGTACGTGACGGGCGGCAGCGCCTCCGGCCTGTCGGGCACCACCCGCCAGCTGGTCTCGTCGAGCTCGAACCTGCTGTGCCGGCTGGCCTTCCCGCGCCGGCTGCGCGGCGTCTCCGACGTGATGAGCGGCTTCTTCCTCGTCCGGGTGGCCGCCGTGGACCGGCGCGGCCTGCGCCCCGACGGGTACAAGATCCTGCTGGAGCTGCTGGCGACGGCGGCCGGGCCGCTGCGCGTGCGCGAGGTGGGCTACGTCTTCGCCGCGCGCCACGCCGGCGACTCGAACGTGTCGGTGGGGGAGGGGGTCCGGTTCGCCCGGCGGCTGTTCGCGCTGCGGGTGCCGCGGGCCGCCCGGTTCGCGCTGGTCGGCGCGTCCGGGACGGTGCCGAACCTGCTGGGCACGGCCGCCCTGCACCGGCTCGGGCTGCACTACCTCGCCGCGGCGATCATCGCCACCCAGATCGCGATCGCCTGGAACTTCGCCGGCTGCGAGCTGCTCGTCTGGGACCGCCAGAACGGTTCGCGGCTGCGCCGCTACCCGCCGTTCGCCATGGTCAACAATCTCGACCTCGTCATCCGGCTACCGCTGCTGGCACTGCTCGTCGGCCGGTGGGGACTGGGCGTGGGGGTCGCGACGCTGCTCTCGCTCGCCGTCGCCGTCCTCGTCCGCTACCTGGTCGTCGACCGGCTGATCTACCGGCACCATCCGCCCGCGACGGTCCCGGAGCCGGCGCTCGCCCTGGAGGCGCCGGATGCGGCCGGGTGACCGCCGCCGCGGCGGCCATGGGCGGCGGGTGCTCGTCGCCGTCGTGCTCGCCTCGGCGGTCGGGCAACTCGCCGTCCTGGTCGCCACGGGCACCCCCGCGGCGCGGGCGGACACGTGCCCGGACGGCCAGTGGAGCGCCGAGTTCCACACCGGCACGGCCCTCGGCGGCGATCCGGTCGGGCAGCGCTGCGACAGTGGGATCGACTTCGACTGGTCGCAGAACGGACCTGGGGTCACCGGAATCGTCACCACCAACTACTCGGTGCGCTGGACCCGTCAGGCGACCCTCGCCGCCGGGACGTACACCGCGACCGTCACCGGCGACGACGGCGTGCGGGTGCTCATCGACGGGCAGACCGTCGCCGACGGCTGGGGCGACCACGGCCCCCAGACGTTCAGCGGCACCCGCACCCTGACCGCGGGCGCCCACACCATCGTCGTCGAGTACTACCAGGGCGCCGGTGGCGCGATGGTCACGTTCGACCTGGCCGGTGGCCCGGGCGAGGCGGGCGGTCCCGGTCCCGACTGCCCCGCCGGGCAGTGGTCCGGCCTGTACTTCCCCAACCGCACCCTGTCCGGCACCGGCGTGCCGCGCTGCTCGGCCGCCCTCGACGACGCCTGGGGCGACGGCGATCCCGGCCTCGTCGGCATCGGCGCCGACAACTTCTCCGCCCGCTGGACGCGCACCGACACCCTGCCCGCCGGCACCCTCACCCTCACCGCCACCGCCGACGACGGCATCCGCGTCCTGGTCGACGGCCAGCCGGTCATCAACCAGTGGCACGACCAGGGGCCCACGACGTACACGGCGACCGTCGCCGTCGCCGCCGGCAGCCACGACCTCACGGTCGAGTACTACGAGCACTCCGGCGGCGCCACCGCCCGGGTCACCGTCACCACGACCGCCGCGCCCACCTGCAACACCCTCCAGTGGTCGGCGCAGTACTTCCCCAACCCGACGCTGTCCGGCACCCCGTCGCCGGCCCGCTGCGAGACCGACCTGCGCCACGACTACGGCACCGGCGGCCCGGACGTGACCGGTATCGGCACGGACGGCTTCTCCGCCCGCTGGACGCGGGTCGACAGCTTCGCCGCCGGCCCGATCCGCATCACCGCGACCGCCGACGACGGGGCGCGCGTCTACGTCGACGGCACCCGCGTGATCGATGGCTGGAACGACCAGGGCCCGACCACCCTCACCGCGACGCCGACGCTCACCGCCGGCCCGCACACGATCGTCACCGAGTACTACGAACGGGCCGGCGGGGCGCAGATCCGGGTGTCCTACACCGGCGGCGGCGATCCCGGGCCGGTCCCACCGGCGCCACCCGGGGGATGCACGTCCGACTGCGACGGCTCCTGGCGGACGCTGGACAGCCCGATGCCCGTGCGATCCGTGCACGCCAGCGTTCTGCGCACCGGCAACGTGCTGCTCGTCGCCGGTTCCGGAAACGACCAGGTCGCCTTCGACACGCATGCCTTCAGATCCGCCGTCTGGAATCCGGGAACGGGGGAATTTCAGGAAACTCCGATGGCGGAGGATCTGTTCTGCTCGGGACATGTTCAGCTGCCGGACGGCCGTATCCTGCTCGCCGGTGGAACAGCCGCCTACTCCACCGCGACGTCCAACTACAAAGGCCTCGCGAAAAGCTTCGTCTTCGATCCCGTGGCCGGCACGTACACGGCGACGAACGACCTGCCGGGCGGCGGCCACTGGTACCCCAGCCTGACCGAGCTCGGCACCGGCGACGTCGTCGCCGTCGGCGGCCTCGACGAGAACGCGGCGGGCAACGTCGCCACCGAGCTGTTCGACAGCAACCGGGGGCGCTGGCTGCCGACCGCCGACGTCGCGCAGAGCTACTTCTTCTGGGGCCTGTACCCGGAGCTCAAGCTCATGACCGACGGCCGGCTGTTCTACGGCGGCGTCCACACCTTCGGCAACGCCCCCACCGCCGCCGGTTCGAACATCTACGATCCGGCGACCGCCACCGTCAACGACGTGGCTGGCCTGCGCGACGTCAACCTGCGCGACCAGGGCGCCTCGGTGCTGCTGCCACCGGCGCAGGCCCAGCGGGTGCTCACCCTCGGCGGCGGCAACGGCGACGCCGGCGCGGACGCCGTCGCCAGCACCGATCTCATCGACCTGCGCCAGGCCGACCCGCACTGGCAGCCCGGTCCCGACCTGCCGGCGGCGAAGATGTACGTCTCCGCGGTGATCCTGCCCGACGGCACGGTCCTGGAGACCGGCGGCGGCCGCCACCTGCGCTCCGACCCGGTCCACGAGGCGTCGATCCTCAACCCGGCGACGAACCGGTTCACGTCCGTCCCGCCCGACCCGCAGGACCGCACCTACCATTCCCAGGCGTTCCTGCTTCCGGACGGCAGCGTCGCAGCGCTCGGCAACAACCCGGTGGACGGCTCGTTCAGCACGACGATCTCCGTCTACCGGCCGTGGTACATGTCCCGGGCCCGCCCCTCGATCACCGCCGCCGCCGAAACCTTCGGCTATGGCTCGCACCAGGCGCTGACGGTCGACGGCGACATCGGCCGGGTCACCCTGCTGCGCCCCGCTTCCGTGACCCACCAGGCCGACCCGAACCAGCGCAGCGTCGACCTGCCGATCTCGGCCGGCGGCCAGGCCGGCCACCTCACCGTCGACGTTCCCTCGAACCCGAACCTGCTCCCGCCCGGGTACTACATGATGTTCGCCCAGAACACCGCCGGGGTTCCCTCGGTCGCCCGTTGGGTCCGCGTCCAGTGACCGCCCGCCGGGGTCGGCTCGCGGCGATCGCACTCACCGTGGCCCTCGTCAATGTCGCTGCCGCGGTCCTCGTCCGCGGCGGCGGATCCCCGCCCGCCACCGGCCGACCGGTGGCCGCCGCCGTGGCTCCGCCCGGTCTGCTGGCCGGCCGGCTGGTGCCCCGGGGCGACGGGAGGCCGTCGCCGGTCCCCGTCGGCCTCGACGGCTGCGACTACAACTACGCCGACGGCGACACCGGACGGCGGATCTGCGTCCCTCGCACCGCTCCCCCCGGCCAGCGGATCGACTGCGCCTACCTGCGGGCCCACGGCATCCGCTCGGTCCGCGTGATCGGCGACGACTCCCGCCGGCTCGCCGGCGGCCCGGCCGGAGCCCCTCGTGGCACGGTGCTCTGTGCGCTGTGACCCGGGCGGTGGCGACCCGCTCTGCCGAGGGCCGTCGACGACGCGGACCGCCGCGGCGACGTTCGCGGCAGTCGTCGCGGCCATCACCGCCCTCGCGGCCATCACCGCCCTCGCGGCCATCACCGCCCTCGCGGGCTGCGCCGGCCCCGGCGCCGGCGGCGATGCCACCGCGGCCGTCGTCCGGGACGCACCCCGCGGTCCGTCCGCGACGGCGACCGCCGCCGGCGACTGGCACGGCAGCGTCCCTCGGATCGAGGTGCCCCGGCCGTCGTTCGAGCTGACCGACACCGCCGGGCGCCGGTTCGACTTCGCCCGTGACACGGCTCGGCGGGCCACGCTGCTGTTCTTCGGCTACACGCACTGCCCTGATGTCTGCCCGACGACGATGGCGGATCTCGCCGCCGCCCGGCGGGTCGTCGGCCGCCGGATCGCCGACCGGGTGACGGTCGTGTTCGTCACGACCGACCCGGCGCGCGACACCCCGGCGGTGCTGCGCCACTGGCTCGACCAGTTCGACGCCTCCTTCGTGGGGCTGACGGGCACCCCGGCGCAGCTCGCCGCCGCCCAGCAGGCGGTCGGCGTGCCGGTGGCCCTCACCGACCAGGCCGCCTCGCCGGACGCGACACCCGGCGACTACCTGGTCAGCCACGCGTCGCAGGTCCTGGGCGTCGGCTCCGACGACCGCGTCCACGTGCGCTACTTCGCCGACACGACCGTGGCCGAGTACGTCGCGGACCTCCCCCGCCTGGCCGCCGCCCTCTGACCGCGCGGCCACCGCCCGCTTCTCCGCCTGAAGGCAGGTGACATGGTGCATTCAGCGTCCGACCATCCGCGCACCCGCGAGCTTCCCCCTGGCCGCCGCGGCGTAGCCGGGCCCCCGGCACCGGCCCGGCTCGCCACCGCCGGCCTGGGCATCGCCCTGCACGCCGCGCTCACCACGCTCGGCGCCGGCCCGCTCGGCATCGACCCCCCGCTGGCCTACCTGGTGCCACTCGCGCTGGCCGTGCTCGCCCCGCGCACCCTCGGTCGCGCCGGTCCCCGCACGGCCACGGATCGGCGCGACCATCGCGGCAGCCGGCTTCCCCGGGCCGTTCAGCTCGGCTGCGAGACGGCCGGTTGGTACCTGTTCGTGCTCGCCGACGCTGGCCGGGGTCTGCCCATCTGGCTCGCCGCGGCACTCGCCGCGACCGCGGCGACCGCCGCCACCGCGGTCCTGCTGTGCTGGACGCCGGGGGCTGGCGCGGCGCCGCGGTGGTGGCGCGGGTTGTCGGTCGCGGTGACGGTGCCGCTCGGTGTTCTGCTCGCCGTGCGGGCGGCACAGCATCATCACGCCGTGCTGCTCGCGGCGTGGACGGCGGTGTCGCTGCTCATGCTGCTCGTCGCCGTGCTCACCCTGGTGCGCGGCCAGTACAGCTGGCAGCTGCCCGAGCGCGTCCACCACGTCGACCTGGCCGACTCCGCGCCGCCGCGGCACCGCTTCTCGCTGATCGTGCCCGCCCGCGACGAGCCGGTCCTGGGCCGGACCCTGGCCCAGATCCTCGCCGGGGACTACCCGCAGGAGCTCGTCGACGTGGTCGTGATGGTCTCCCACGACGAGGTCGACGAACTGACCCGGCGCATCGCGGAGCAGGTCGCCGCCCGCCATCCCAACGTCCGGGTCCTCGCCCCGGAGGGCAGCCTGCGCAGCAAGCCGCTGTCCCTGGAGGACGCGCGCCGGCACTGCACCGGCGACCTGATCGGCGTGGTCGACGCCGAGTCGCTGATCGCCACGGGCCTGCTGTCGTACGTGAACACCCTGGCGTTGCGCCAGGCCGACGTCGGCATCTTCCAGGGCGGGGTCCAGCTGATGAACGTGCGCGCCCCCGCGCGGAGACCAGGGGACACCGCCGGTGCCGGCCCCCGCGCCATCCTGCGCCGGCTGGGCACCGAGACGTCCTGGTGGCGGGCCCGCAACTGCCTGGAGTACTACATCTGGTTCATGTCCCGGTTGCGCTTTCAGGCGCGGGCCCGGTTCATCCCGCTGGGCGGGAACACGGTGTTCATCCGTCGCGAGGTGCTCGACCAGCTCGACGGCTGGGACGTCAGCTGCCTCACCGAGGACTGCGACCTGGGGGTACGCGCCTCCGTCGCCGGCGTGCGCACGACGGTCTTCTACCACCCCGACCTGACCACCCAGGAGGAGACGCCGGAGAGCCTGACCAAGCTGGTCGTCCAGCGCACCCGCTGGATGATGGGCTTCATGCAGGTCCTGTTCAAGGGGGACTGGCGCCTGCTGCCTGGCGCCCGCCAGCGGCTGATGGCGGCCGAGATGCTGACGATGCCGTTCTTCCAGGCGATGGCCGGTGTGCTGCTGCCGGTGTCGCTCCTGCTGACCTGGTTTCTCGCCGCGCCGACCGGCCTGGTCATCGTCTTCTGCCTGCCGATGGCCGCCACCGTCATGTCGGTCTGGTCCGAGCAGGCCGCCTTCCGGGAGTTCGCCGACGCCTATGACCTGAACGTCGGCCGCTGGGACAGTGTCCGGCTGGTACTCAGCGCGCCCTTCTACCAGCTGATGCTGTCGATCGCGGCGGTGCGGGCCACGGCACGGCTGCTCCGCGGCCGGCTGGAATGGGAGAAGACATCGCACTCCGGCACCCATCACGGCACCACCACCGGCTCCGGACGGTTCGGCCTGGAAGCGGCCTCTTGACGTCCTCCCCCGCGTGAGCGCGGGGGATTCCAACTCCTACACATCCACCAGGGGAGGTGCGCGGTGTTGAGGTTCGCGGTTCACGGGCACGGCCAGCGCCGTGCCTCCCCGCGCGGTCACGGCCCGTCCGGCCGCGATGTTGCGTGCTGCGTTGACGTCGGCGTTGCCCTGGGACGCGCAGGCGACGCACCGGAACCGCGCTTGGCTCTCGCGGGATTCGGCGGCCGCATGTCCGCGGACCGAGCAACGCTGACTCGTGTAGGCGGCCCGAACCTTCTCCACCCGACCGGGAGCTTTCTGTGCGAGGCGCTGGACGAGCAGTCCCCAGCCGCCCGCGAGGATCGCCCGGTTCAACCCGGATTTCTGCCGCACCTTCCGACCGGGCTCGATGATCGTGCCCCGTGCCGACCGGGTCATGCCCCGGATGTTCAGGTCTTCGACGCGGATCAGGTCGAACCGTCGAGCGAGATCGGTGGAGGTTTTCTCCGCCCAGTCCTTTCGCCGGTCAGCCTCCCGGGCCTTCACCCGCGCGATCTGACTTCGCAGCCGGGCGCGCCGGTTCGATCCGCGCCTGGCGCGAGCGAGGCGGCGTTGCAGCCGGACCAGCCGGGCGGCCTCGGAGGCCCGCAGCCCGGGGCAGGACAGCAGCTCCCCGGTCGACAGCGCCGCCGACACGGCAACACCCCGGTCCACCCCGACGACCTCACCGGTCCCGGCTGCCTCGATCGGCTCGGGGGCGACCGCGAACGCCACATGCCAGCGGCCCGCACGATCCCGAGCCACCCGGTAGGACCTGAAACCGGGCACGGGCCGCGATACCCGGAACCTCACCCATCCGACCACCGAAGAAGTTTCGCAACGCCTGGTCGAAATCCCGCAGGGCCTGCTGCTGAACCGTCTGCGACCCGGCCCGCAGCCAGTCGAACGTCGCCCGCGCTTCGGTCAACTGCCGGCAACGCTCCAGATGATTCGGAGCTTTACCCCGATACGGCGTCCACCACGACTGCTGCTCGACCGCAAGATTCCACACAAAACGCGCATGCCCGCAGTTTTCTTCGAGTCCGGCGACCTGTTCGGGCACCGGATAGAGCCGGTAACGGGACACACCATCATTCTACCGAAAGGACCGCAATGCGTGCCCGCGTGGGACGCCGTTTCCTCCCTGCCCTGAAGACCAGGGTATCCACGGCGAGATCCCGATGACCTTCTCCGACATCGACACCGTCCCCCTGGGGGTCGCCCGCCCCGCAGGCACCGCGCCCCCCGCCCCCGGCGCTCCTGCCGCGCCCAGCGGCCCGCCCGCGGCGCTCGCCGGGCGGCTGCGGTCGCTGGGCGGGCGGGCGGCGGCCGCAGCCCACGCGCGCCGGCACAGCCTGGTGCTGCTCGCCGTGCTGCTGCCCGCCGTGGCGGTGATCCACGGGGTGAACTTCGACGGCTGGCCGGGCCGGGTGACCGACGACGAGGGCACCTACGCTGCCCAGGCCTATTCGATGCAGTACTGGAACCGCATCGCTCATTACACCTACTGGTACGACCACCCGTTCGGCGGCTGGCTGCTCATCGCCATCTACACGAAGCTGACCGACGGCTTCCACCGGGCGGCGACGGCCGTCACCGCCGCCCGTGAGCTGATGTTCCTGCTGCATCTGGTCAGCTGCGTGCTGCTGTACCGGCTGGGCCGCCTGCTGGGCCTGCGCCGGTTCTTCGCCGGCGTCGCGCTGCTCGCCTTCTCGCTCAGCCCACTGGGATTGTGGTATCAGCGGATGGCGTTCCTCGACAACATCGCGGTGATGTGGCTGCTCGCCGCGTTCGTCGCCGCGGCCTCGCCGCGGCGCAGCGTCGCCGCGGCCGCGCTCGCCGGCACGTTCATGGCGTTCTCGTTCTGGTCGAAGGAAACGACCCTGCTGTTCCTGCCCGGCCTGTACGTTCTGCTGCGCCAGCACCGCGACGGGCGCAACTGGCGGTTCGTCCGGCGGAATTTTCTTGGCTGCCTGATCGGCATCTGCGGTATCTACATTCTGTACGCGGCGGCGAAGAACGAGTTGTTCGAGGGCCCCGGCCACGTGTCCCTGGAGTGGGCGGTCCGATGGCAGCTGTTCGACCGCGCGCCCAGCGGCAGCGTGCTGGACACGAACAGCGACACCTACCACGTGGTGCGCTCCTGGCTGGATCTCGATCCGTACGTGGCGCTGGCGGGTATCGCCGCGGCGGTGCCGCTGCTGGCGCTGCGCCGGCTGCGCGTCGTCGCGGCGCTGCTGCTGGTCCAGTTCGCGTTCATCTTCCGCAACGGCTACCTGCCCAACCCGTACGTGACGGCGATGCTGCCGTTCGCGGCGCTCTGCGCGGCCGGCCTGCTCGACGTCGCTCTGCCCCGCGCTGGCGCCCACACCGTGTCCAACTGGCCACTGGCGGTGTGGACGTGGACTCGCCGCGCGGTCGTCGCACTCGCGCTGTCCGCCGCCGTGACGGCCCTGGCCTGGGAGTGGACGCCGACGATCCACACCGCGCTGACCTCCGACGCCAGCGCCCCGAGCCGCGACGCGACGCGCTGGTTCCTCGCCCACATCCATGACCACGGCATCGTCGTCACCGACGACATCGCCTGGACCGACCTGGTGATCGCCGGACGACGCCCCCTGCCGGTGTGGTTCTACAAGGTCGATCTCGACCCGGCGGTGCGCGCCCAGTTCCCCCGCGGCTGGCGCGACATCAACTACCTGATGATGGGCAAGCCGCCCGACTCGGTGCTCACCGAGGTCCCGCTCGTCGCCGAGGCGCTGCGCCACTCCGTGGTGCTGAAGTCGTTCGGCAACGGCGAGATCGAGATCCGACGCGTCCTGCCGCCCCGGTGACGCCACCCGCGATCCCACGGTCACCACCCCGCGGCGCCGGCGCCGGCGGTGGCCGGGGCCTGGCGCGGCGGGGTGTTGAGGAGCACGTAGAGGGAGTCGTCGAGGCTGAGCGGCCCGGTGTCGGTGGGAAGGACGCTGCGATCGGTGACATGCCTGGTCGTGTGGGCGAGAGCGGGAAGGGGATCGGCGCCGGGATGGGTGGACTGCGCGCCGGTGAGGGTGCGTCCGTCGGGGAGATCGAGGCGCAGGGTGCCGTCCCGGCCGCGGTGCACGGTGATGGCGTGGTCGTGGACGGCGCGATGGTGCCGCCCGCAGAGGAGGGTGAGCGCCTCGATGTCCGTCGCGCCGCCCTCCCGCCACGGGCGGCAGTGGTGGATGTGGAGCCACCGACTGTGGGTGCAGCCGGGGAACTGACAGCGGCCGTCGTCGCGGAGGTGGACGGCGGCGCGCAGGTGCTGGGTGGGGAAGCGGCGGCGGCGTCCGAGGTGGAGAGGGTCGCCATGGTCGTCGGTGTGCAGGGCTCGAAGATGCCCGTCGCAGGCGAGCCGCTCGAGGACGGCGGGAGGCAGGCCGACGCCAGCGCCGAGCGGGCTGCTCATAGTGATCGGGATGGTCGCGGAGGGCCTGACGTGGACGGTGATGGTGTGGGCGGGGTTGAGGAGCCGGGGTGGGTCGTGGTGGAGGGCGGCCTCGGCAAGGGCGACGAGGGCGTCAGCGTCGCGCTCCCGATGCCGCGGGACGGCGATGGTGCCGCCCGCGCGGTGCACGTCGTCGCGGGATACGTCGTCACGGGATACGTCGTCGACCGTTGGCTTGGGGCCGCGGTCCGTCTCGGCGGCCTGGTCGCCCGTCCCGCGGGCAGAGCTGTCGAGGTGGGTGCGGGTGGTGTCCAGCGCGGTGAGAACCACAGCGGCGTCCTCGGCGGGGAGCACCACGGTGATGTGGGTCATGCCGTCGTCGTCGGTCCGAACCGTGAGCCGGCGGCCTTCGCCGCGCGGGGCGGGGTCGGCGCTGTGCTGGCGGTAGGCGGCGGTCAGGCGCTCGAGCTCGCTGCCGGTGCAGGCGCGGGCGCGGCGCAGCCACAGGTCGTCCGTCTCCGGGGTGGCGACGCGGGCGACGGCACGGACCTTGCTGTAGGAGAGCTGCCCGGCGGCGAAGGCGCGGTGGATTTCGGGCAGCCGCTCCAGGGCGTGCGCGGTGCGCAGATGCTCTTGGGCGGTGCGCAGACCGAGGCCACAGCGCAGCGACAACCAGTGGGCGCAGGTCTTGATGCCGATGCCGAACCAGGCCTTGCGCCGGTCGAAGGCGGCGACGAGGCGCAGCCAGTGGCAGGTGGCCGCCGAGATCCGTCCGGCCCAGCGGCACAGCTCCGCCTCGACCTCGGCGATCGGCGCGGTGTCCGGGTCGATCACCAGCTCGGCGTCCCGGGGGTCGAACGGGCGGGGGCTGTCCGCCAGACTGGGGCTGGCGGACGGGACCGCGATGTAGGGGGGCATCGGCATCACCAGGGGGCAGGGGTTGATGACTGGACGGGACGATGTTCGCGCCCGCCACCGACAATTCTTACCCATCGCTTGCCGGCCTGCGTCACGTTGTTTGCCGTGCCTCGCGTATCGGACGCTGCCGACTAAGTGGTAACCGCATTTCTTATGGCTTGTGGCGGCAACCAGTCGGCTGCCGGAGCCATATGATCCGGAAAAGAGCGGCCGGGGACGACTGAAATTCGCATTCCGCGAAATTCGAGCGTGTCGCCGACTGTGGGCACGTCGGCGAACACCGACGCACTCCTCGGGGGCGTCCGCCCCCGTGACGCGCCTGCCGCCGCCACGGACTCCGGTCAGGGATCGCGTTCCGCGGAACGTTTCGCCGCGGGGTGAGTTGCCGCCCGCGGGTGCTCCGGCGATTTCCTGACAAGCGATTGCGTTCCGCGGAACGCGGCCGGGCTGACCTGGCCGGCCGGCCACGAGGTGTGTACCTCGTCGCGCGGCTGGCCGAGGCCAGGCGGAGTGCGGCGAAGGTGGTGACGGTCAGGACAGGGCGAGCAGCGCGCCGAGGAAGAAGCCGATCGCCGCAAGCCACACGAAGGTCGGCAGCGCCCGCAGGAAGGCCGCCTGCGCCGTCGGCTGCCCCGAGCCCGCGGCCGGCGCCCCCTGCCCGGCCGGCGCGGCCTGACCTGCCGGGACGGCTTGCCCGGCCGGGATGCGCTGGCCGACCGGGACGCCCTGGCCGGGTGGGCCGGGTGGGACGGGACGGGCGGTTGGGGTGGGTCGGCTGGGTGCGGTTCTGGGCAGGCCGCCCTGGCCGGCCAGGACGGTCTCCTCTGTGGAGACGTCGGGCGGCGGGGGAGGGGGCGGGATCAGCACCAGCTGTGGGCCGTCCGCCGCGCCGAGGCGTACGCGGACCTCGCCGCCGGCGAGCGGGACGACGCTGGCACGGTCGCCGTTCACCCAGATGCCGCCCGAGCTGATGTCGCGGGCCAGCCAGCCGTCGACGGTGGGTTCGAGGCGAAGGTGGTGCCGGGACACCCGGCCGTCGGAGATGACCACGTCGCAGTCGCGGCCGCGGCCGACGACGTGGTCGCGTTCGGGGCTCAGCTCGGACTCGCCGCTGGCCGGGGTGATGATCCGGATCGGGGAGATGCGGGGCTCAGGCACGGAACACCTCACCATCGCGCACGGTCACCGCGACGGGCGGCAGCGGGGTCTTCGCGGGTCCGGCGACGGGCGCGCCGGTGCGGGTGTCGAAGGCACTGCCGTGGCAGGGGCAGCGGATCCTGCCGTCCGAGACGGCGTTCACCGTGCAGCCCTGATGCGTGCAGACGGCGGAGAAGCCCTGCACGGCGCCGGCCGCGTTCCGGGTCAGAACGAGGTCGCCCAGGATGACCCCGCTGTCGGCGGCCACATCGGCCTCCCTGGCCAGCGCCGCCGCGCCGCCACCGCCGCCGGTGCCACCGCCGGTTCCGCCGCCACCGGATCCGGCTGGCGCGGACGTGCTGGCCGGCTTGGCCGCGTCGCTCTGGTCGGCCACGATGTACCCGGCAACGCCCGCGACGACGGTGACGACGACGCCGGGGACGACGATCCGCCTGCTGGGCGAGGCGTTCGCTGTCTCAGTCATGGTTGGTGTTCCTGTCGGCTCAGACATGGGGAATGCCGGACTGGGTGAAGAACCACAGCGACGCCGTCAGCCACAGGCCGACGAGCGAGACGAGGACCATCGAGCCGAACACCGGCAGGGCCCAGCCGGGCAGCCCCCGCAGGCGCAGGCCCAGCATCTTGGTCGCGTAGGCGCCGTAGAAGGCGCAACCCAGCAGGCTGTGGATGAGGACCCGGCTGTCGTCGTGTGCGAAGCCGAGGGACCAGATGCAGTGAAAGGCGACCGGCAGGGTCAGCACGAACGCGGTCGTGCCGCTCCAGCGGTGCAGCGGCGCCACGAAACCGGGCGCCGAGCCCGCCCCGGGCAGCCGACCCCACATCCACAACGCCGTGACCAGCTGCACGACGACGAACAGCAGCGCGATCGTCGTCAGCCACGCCTTCATCGGCAGTGTGCCGGAAAAGCCGAGAGTGAATAGGGAGCGCCGGGCGGGCTCGTGTGCTCCGGCATACACCCCCAGCGACACGGCGACCACCACGCCCAGCAGCAGTGCCGCGCCCGCCGCGGCCGTCCCCGAGACCGGTGATCGTCCGGCCCGTACCCCGTTGACTGTCATCCCGTTCCCCTCAGCTGCAAGCCCGGATCCGCAGCGTCGCGCCGGGGAGTCCCGTTCCCCGACCGTCCTGGCTCCGAAGTCGTTGACATGGGAACCTGCCCGACCCGGATCGGCCGTGGTGGCGATCGTCTTCGGGTTGACAGACATCACAGGCCCCGGCGTGGTGATCGGAACGGGGAGTGCCGTGGCGATCGCCACGGGTGGGGTTCCCAGGTCGGGACGGGCTGCTGTACGGGGCTGTACGGGCTGGTGGGGCTGGTGGGACGGGCCGAGCGGGAGGTCAGCCGCGGGCGCGGACGGCGCGGCGCAGCTCGTCGGTGGCGTCGACGATGACGCGGCGCAGCAGGGGGTCGACGTCGTCGCGGTCGAGCAGGGCCCGTGCGGCGGCGAGGGTCGCCGAGGAGACGGCGTACTGGGGATAGGCGGCGGTGGCGATCTGCCGGGCGGCGTGCGGGCTGCGCCGGGACGTCATCGCCGGCATCTGCTCGAAGTAACGGTCGACGTAATCGGCGGTCAGCTCGTCCTGCTCGGGCTGCCAGAAGCCCTCGGCGCTGGCCGCGACGAGCCGGGCCGACGCCACGTCGTCGGCGACGATCATCTCCCAGGCGCGGGCCTTCGCCGCCGGGTCGGCGAGGGCGGCGCGGGCGCGGGCGGCATGCTCGGCGGCGCGGGCGCTGCGGTCGCGTTGCCCCTCCGCGGTGATCTCCGCCTCGCCGGCCCGGCCGAGCACGACCAGCCGGTGCAGCAGCGTCCAGCGCAGCTCCGGGTCGACGACGAGGCCCGCCGGCACGTCGTCGCCGGCCAGCCACGCGGCAAGGATGGGCGCCTCGGCGGGACCCGCGCAGCCGATGGCGCCACGCGCCGCGGACAGCTGACGGCCGCTGCCCGGGTCGGCCTGCGTCAGCACCGCGCGGCACATCGCGTGCAGGCGGGCCGCGGCGCCGCGGCGTCCCTCGGGGGCCAGGTAACGGGTGAGCGCGGTGGTGCGGGCGAAGCGCAGCGCGTCCTCGAGGATGGCGAGCTGGGATTCGTGCGGCAGCGCCGTGGTGGCGAGCGTGAGGTAGTCGGCGGCGGGCCAGTCGGCGTCGCGGGTGGCGTCGGCGGCGGCCGCCCAGATCACCGCGCGGGCCAGCGGGTCGGCGATGCGGGGGAGCACGTCCGGCAGCGCGGCCAGGTCGTTCGGGGTGAAGCGGACCTTCGCGTAGGTCAGGTCGCCGTCGTTGACGAGCAGCAGCCGGCCGGCCGGCGTGCCGACCAGCGCGGGCAGGTCGGTGCGGCCGTCGGGGGCGGCCGGGTCGACGTCCACCTCGACGCGGCGCAGCTGGACGATCGGGCCGGCACCGTCGGGGCCGTAGACGCCGACGGCGACGCGGTGCGGGCGCAGCGTCGGATGGTCGGCGGGGGCCGTCTGCTCCAGCGTGACCTGCGCGAAGCGGCCGTCCGCGCCGAGGGTGACGTGCGGGCGCAGCGTGTTGACCTGCTCGCGGCGCAGCCACAGCTCGGCCCAGCCGGCGAGGTCGCGCCCGCTGGCCTCGGACAGCGCGGCCAGCAGGTCGGCGAGGGAGGCGTTGGCGTAGGCGTGGGCGGCGAAGTAGGCGCGCAGGCCGGTGCGGAACGCGTCCTCGCCGACCCAGGCGACGAGCTGGCGCAGCACCGAGGCACCCTTGGCGTAGGAGATGCCGTCGAAGTTCAGCAGCGCGAGCGCGGTGTCCGCGACCTCGGCCGGGGCCACCGGATGGGTCGAGGGGCGCTGGTCGGCGGCGTAGCCCCAGCTCTTGCGGCCGACGGCGAAGCTGGTCCACGCGCTGGTGAAACGGGTCGCCTCGGCGGTGATCCGGTAGCCCATGTACTCGGCGAACGACTCGTTGAGCCACAGGTCGTCCCACCAGCGCATGGTGACGAGGTCGCCGAACCACATGTGCGCCATCTCGTGCGCGATGACGACGGCGCGCAGCTCGCGCTCGGTGTCGGTGACCGCCGAGCGGTAGACGAACTCGTCGCGGAAGGTCACGCAGCCGGGGTTCTCCATCGCGCCGGCGTTGAACTCGGGCACGAAGGCCTGGTCGTAGGTGCCGAACGGGTACCGGTCGGCGAACAGCTCGTGGTAGCGGTCCAGACAGGCCTTCGTGACCTCGAAGATCTCCGCCGCGTCGGCTGTCAGGTGCGGCGCGAGCGAGCGGCGGCACAGCAGGCCGAGCGGAATCCCGTCGTGGCTGTCCTCGATCACGTGGTACGGCCCGGCGACCACGGTGACGAAGTACGTCGCCAGCGGCGGCGTCTCGGCGAACGCGAAGCGGCCCGGCGCCGTCCGCCGTCCGGCCCCGTTGGCCCGCACCACCCAGCCGGCGGGCGCCTGCACCGTCAGCCGGACCGGCGCCTTGAGGTCGGGCTGGTCGAAGCAGGCGAAGATCCGCTGCGCGTCGTCGAGGAACGTCTGGGCGTACAGGTACACCTCGCCGTCCTCGGGGTCGGTGAACCGGTGCAGGCCCTCGCCGGTGTTCGAGTAGCGCATCGTCGTCGTCGCGACGAGCTCGTTCGACGCCTCGAGGTCCGTCAGTGGCAGCCGGTTGCCGTCGAGCGAGGCCGGGTCGAGTGGCCGCCCGTTGAGCCGCAGGTCGCTCACCGCCGCCGGCTTGAGCTCGGCGAACGTCGACGCGCCGGGCGCCGCGGGCTCCCGCAGGCTGAAGCGCACCCTGGTCGTCGAGGTGAACTCGGTCGACGTGCGGGCCGCCGTCAGGTCCAGCTCGATGTCGTAGCCGTCGACACGCAGCAGCGACGCGCGGGTGACGGCCTCGTCCCGGGTGAGCGTGTGCATGTCGTGAACCTACGAGATGCCAGCCCCGCTCGTGTCGCCGTTCAGGTCGCCGCTCGGGTCCGGGCGGGCAGCGGTGCGGCGCAGCCAGGCGAGCCCGAGGACGGGCAGGACGACGGGGATGAACAGGTAGCCGCTGCCGTAGGAGGACCACACCGCCTGATCGGGAAACGCCGAGCTGTCGACGAGACTCGCCGTGCCCACGGCCAGCACGCCCGCGAGCTCGGTGGCGCACGCGGCCACGGCGACGCGGTGCCAGCGGGCACCCGGCCGGGTCAGCGCCACCGTGGCCACCACGTAGACGACGGCGGCGAACGCCGACAGCAGGTAGGCCAGCCGCGCATGGTCGAACTCGGTGGCGATCTGGACGGCCGACCGGGAGCAGGCCGCCACCGCGAAGATCGCGTACACGGTGACGAGGATCCGCCCCGGCCCGCTCGATGTCCGCGTCCCGCTCATTCGCCTACCCCCAGACCTGGCCGAGCCGGACGACGATGATGGCGACGGCGAAGCACGCGACGGCGAGCACCCCGCTGCCCCAGCGGGACCGGTCGCCCAGCGACCACCACGCCCCCAGCGGCAGCGCCACGACCGAGCCGATCAGATAGAGGACGAACACGGCCGGCTGTTCGGCGCGCTGGCCGCCGGCGAGTTCCGCCACCGCGCCCACCACCTGGGCGAGCAGCACGAGCTCCGCGACCCCGGCCGCGGCCAGCAGCCCCACGCCCACCGCCCGGTCGCGCAGCGCCTGCACCACGCAGGCCGCCCCCGCCACGAGCGCGCAGGCGATCGACGCGGCCGCCAGACCCTCGATCATCCGCGCCGCCCCCGCCCGCCATCTGTCAGCATCCGCCCCGACCGCCTCTCTACTACGAATGGTAGTAGGAGTCGGGCGGGGGAGACTATGGTGGCGGTCATGACGCACGGAGCCTGACGCCGGTACGGAGAGGGGCTGCGCTGGAGGCCGATCTGCGGCTCGCCGCCGGGCTCGGGCTGCTGCTGGCCGTGGCGGTCGGTGCCCTGACCTGGGCGCGGGTGCCGCGGCGGCGCGATGTGGTGACCGCCTCCGCGCGGGCGGTGATCCAGCTCGCCGTCATCGGGCTCGCGTTGCGCGGGGTGTTCGCGGCGCCGGCCGCGACCGTCGCGGTGCTCGCGGTCATGGTGACGGCTGCGGTGGGGACCGCGTCGCGGCGGCTGGCCGGCTTCCCGGCCGCTGTCCGCCGCGTCGGGATCTCCTGCCTGCTGGGAGCGTCGGTCACGATCGGGATGGTCTTCGCCGTGGAGGCGCTGGTGCCGACCACGCGCAACCTGGTCGCGTTCGCCGGCAGCGTCATCGGCGGCACGATGACCGCCTGCACGCTGACCGGCCGCCGCCTCGCGGCCGGCCTGCGCGACCGCCGCGACGAGGTGGAGGGGTGGCTCGCCCTCGGTGCCACCCCGCGCCGCGCGGTCGTGGACGTGGCCCGTGACAGCGTCGCCGAGGCCCTCGTCCCGGCCCTCGACCAGACCCGCACGGTCGGGCTGGTCACGCTGCCCGGGACGTTCGTCGGCGCGCTGCTCGGCGGCGCGTCGCCGGCCGGGGCCGCCCGGTTCCAGGCCGTCGTGCTCATCGGCCAGCTCAGCGCGCAGAGCGTCGCGGCCGTCGCCCTCGCCTACCTCCTCGGCGCGCCGGCCCGCCTGCCGTCGCCGGACACGCCGAGGAGCGGCTGAGCCGTCAGGCCCCGGCGGGTTCGAGGACGAAGACGGGGATCTGGCGGTCGGTCTTGCGCTGGTAGTCGTCGTAGTCCGGGTAGGCGGTGACGGCGCGGCTCCACCACAGGGCCTTCTCCTCGCCGGTGACCTCACGGGCGAGGTAGTCCTTGCGGACCGGGCCGTCCTGGAGCTCGACGCGCGGGTCGGCGACCACGTTGTGGTACCAGACGGGGTGCTTCGGCGCCCCGCCGAGGGACGCGACAATGGCGTAGGCGCCCTCGTGCTCGACGCGCATCAGCGGCGACTTGCGGATCTTCCCGGACTTCGCGCCGCGTGTGGTCAGGATGATGACGGGCCTCCCGTGCAAGGTGGTGCCCTGCGTACCGCCGGAGCTCTCGAACTCCTCGACCTGCTTGCGGGCCCACTCGGCGGGGCTCGGCTCGTACTCACCTGTCAGTGGCATGCCACCAGTCAACACCAGTGCGGGGCCGGTCACCCCGCGGTGGCGTTCGCGGTGATGGGATGTCCACTGTGGAGACGTCGGACATCGCCGCGAGGCTGACCGCGCAGGGGCTGAGCGGGCCGCCGTCACCGGGTGCCGTCGACGCCGTCGGCAGGCTGCTCGCCGTGCAGGCGCAGGATCCGCGCGGCATGCGGCTGGCGGTGCGGCCGCGGACCCGCGCGACGACGGCCGCCGACGTCGACCGTGCCCTGACGGTGGAACGCACACTCGTCGTGAGCTGGCTCAACCGGGGCACGCTGCACCTCGTTCGCAGCGAGGACCACTGGTGGCTGCGGGAGCTGACCGCGCCGCGGATGGCCGCGCAGATCCGCCGCCGGCTCGCCGAGGAGGGCGTCACGCCCGACGACGCCGAGCGGGGCGTGGCGATCGTCGAGCGGGCGCTCGCCGCGGACGGGCCGCGCACGCGCGACGAGCTGCGCGGCCGGGTCGCGCGGGCCGGGATCCCCACGGCCGGCCAGGCGATGGTCTACCTGCTCATCGTCGCGTCGACCCGGGGACTCGTCGTGCGTGGCCCGGTCGTCGCCGGGGAACAGGCATACGCGCTGGTCCGCGACTGGCTCGGCCCGCCGCCGCGCCCGTTCGACCGGGACGCGGCGCTCGCGGAGCTGGCGCGGCGCTACCTCGCCGGCCACGGCCCGGCGGACGACCGCGACCTCGCCCGATGGGCGGGCCTGCCCCTGCGCGACGCCCGCCGCGGCCTCACGGCCATCGCCGCCGACCTGGTCACCCGCGACGATGGGCGCGCCGTGCTGGCGACCTCCGCACCGCCGTGCCCGCGGCTGCCGTCGCCGCGCCTGCTCGGGCCGTTCGATCCCGTCCTGCACGGCTGGGCGGACCGCGGCTGGCTGGGCGCCGCCAGTCGGGCCGTCACCAGCAACGGCATCTTCCGGCCGGTGATCCTCGTCGACGGCCGGGCCGTCGGGACCTGGACGATGCCCGCCGGGCGGGTCGTCCTCGCGCCGTTCAAGGGTGATGCGCCGCCCGAGGGTTGCGGGCCCTGGCCGCCGCCGGTCGCCGCGGCGCTCGCCGAGGAGGCCGCCGACGTGCGACGCTTCCTCGACGGCAGCGCCGTGAGCTGAGCGGATCAGGAACTGAACAGCATCCGGGCGAAGCCGCCATGCCGGGAGCGGCCGTGGCCGTGGCCCCAGGCGGGCTGCGCGTAGTGACCTGACTGGACGTGCGGACCTGGCTGGGCGTAGGGCGCGGGCTGGCCGTACGGCGCGGGCGGAGGGGGCGGCGCGGGCTGCGACCACTGCGCCTCCAGGCGCGTGAGTGCCTCCAGCTCCCCGTAGTCGAGGAAGATGCCCCGGCAGCCGTCGCACTGCTCGATCTGGATGCCGTTGCGGTTGTAGGTCCGCATCATCGCGTGGCACTTCGGGCACTGCATCGTGTAGCTCACGAGCGAGACCTGCCGATCATGGCGCGGGGACAGCCGACGTCCTCTGGAGCCTACCGGTCGCGATGGCGGTCAGTGGCCGACACGTCGGGAGGACGACGCCGGGCCCGCGGTCGCCACGATCCGCCCGCAGGCCTCGACAAGCGCCGCCGAGGCCTGGTCCAGGCCGCCGGGGGAGTCGGCTTCGAGGCGCGCGGCTTCGAGGCGCGTGGCTTCGAGGCGCGTGGGTTCGAGGTGAGCGGGGTCGAGGTCAGCGGGATCGAGGTGCGCGGCGACCGCGGTCGCGGCGTACTCGACGGTGAGGGCCCGCGCCGGCAGGTCGAGCGCCCGCCACGGGTCGCCGCCCGGCAGCGCCGGCCCGCCGTGCGCCGTGTAGGCGTCGAGGAAGCGCGCCCAGCGGTCCACCGGGAGCAGGCCCGCGGCGAACCAGGCGGCCGGGCGGGCCAGGTCCCAGGCCGGGTCGCCGAGGCCGAGGTCGTCCACGTCGATGATCCGCCAGTGCTCCGCCGGTGGTGCGGGTGGCTGTCCGAGGTGGACGAGCTGGCCGAAATGGAAGTCGCCGTGGACGAGCGAGGTGGGCCGGCCGGGACCCGCCGCCGCCGACGGATCGCCGAGGGTGGCGGTCGCGGCGAGGATCGGGTCGACGAGCGGATGCCCGGCGTGCGGGCGCAGTCGGGCGACGCGGTCGGCGAGCCGGCGCAGGACGGTGGCGGGCGGCAGCGCGGCGAGGTCGCCGAGGCCGACCGGAGCGCGGTGCAGGCGGGCGAGCAGGGCGCCGGCCCGCTCCCACGGAGCCGCGTCGGCGTCGCGCGGGCCGAGCGCGCGGCCCGCCGGCCAGGCGCTGACCAGACGGGCGCCGACCCGCATCGGGGTGCTGGTCAGCGGGGGGAGCAGGACGCCGGCGAGGTCCGACCGGGCGGCGATGCCCAGCCGGGCGGCGAGGTGCCGGGGATCCGTGCCGTCCGGATGCGCCTTGAGCACGACGTCGCCGCGGCGCACGACAAGCCGGTCGGCGCGCCGCGACAGGATGGACGGGGGCTCGCCGGTCCCGGCGACCCGGCCGGTCGAGGGCAGGCGCGCGGCCAGCCGAGCCATCCCGGCCACCAGCCCGGCCTCGCCGTCCACGGGTGTCAGCGGGTGGGCTTGCGCAGGCGCCAGATGCACTCGGACGGCCAACGGTGGGCCCAGGCCTCGTCGCCGCGTTCGGGCGCGGAGGCCTCGGCCCGCTCCCGCGTCGAGCCGCCCGCGTCGGACACCTCCGCGTCGGACACCTCCGCGGCGGGCATGTCACCGGTGGATGCCGGCGGGCGGGGCTCCAGCAGGTCCTCGACGATCAGACCGCTGTCGCGGAACAGCCGGATCCAGCTGCCGTACGGCAGGTTCATGCTGACCAGGCCGTCCGCCTCGGCGACCAGGCGCAGGCCGAAGTAGTCGCGGGTCAGCCGGGTGCCGGGGGCGTTGCGGCCGGGCCGCACGGTGATCTCGTAGATCGGGCTGACGTGGCTGAAGGCGAGCAGGCCGCCGGGTCGCAGCACCCGGGCCGCCTCCGGCACCGCCCGCAACGGGTCGGCGAAGCTGAACGCCCCGTGGTCGGCGAAGACGATGTCGAAGGACGCGTCCGCGAACGGCACGGCCTCGGCGCTGGCCTGCACCAACGGGAAGGTCAGCCCGGTGTCGGCGGCGAGCCGGCGGCTGTGCAGGAGCTGGCGCTCGGACAGGTCCAGCCCGACGGCCCGTGCGCCGCGGCGCACCAGCGCGGTGGACCACTGCCCGCCGCCGCAGCCCATCTCCAGCACGTCCCGCCCGGCGACCTCGCCGAGCACCCCGAGCCGCGACTCCGGGATCTCCCACAGTCCCCAGGAGATGTCGCCGGTGAACGCCTGCTGGCGGATCTGCGGGCCGTTGAGCCGCTGGTAGTCGTCGGAGATCTCGTTCCAGCGCGCCCTGTTCGTCCGCACGTGCGTAGCGCCGTCCGTCATCGGTGCCCTTGTCCTCTTCCCGGTGGACGTGTCGTCGCGCCAGGCGGCGGCTGCCCTGATAGTGCGGATGGTCCGCTGGAATCGTATGAGACCGGAGCAGGACGGTCCTCGCTGGTCCGTCGTCTGGCGGACGCTGGTGGACCATCGGCGCGGTGACGGTGCTCGCCGTGCCCGGGCGCACCGCCGTGTCCGGGGCGCACCGCCGTGTCTCTGGCGTACTGCCGTGCCCGGGCGCACCGTCGGGGCCGCGGCATGCCACGGGCGGGAGGCGCCGCGCGCCCGACCGTCGAGGCCCCGGGCCGTGAGAATGGCTCCGGTGTCCGGAAGGACGCGAAAAATGGCTGATGAAAGACTTGTGAGGTGTTCGTATGACGCTTTGTACCGGTCATTTGTCTCAGGCCGGAGGGCCCTGGACGGAGGTTGCCGCGCCGGGCATTCTCGTTCCCGTGTCCAGAGCACGAAAAAGATCGAGCAGGTTCTTTCGGCCGCCCGATGAGCGCGTCAGCCTGGGCCTCATGACCTGCCCGTCCTGCAACGGCACCCGTTACCAGACCCGTCCGCAGGCCGAGCGGGACGCCGACGGACTGTTCGACGGTGATGCCAACATAAAGTGTCGGGAGTGCGGCGGGACCGGAAAGATCCCGCCGCGATGACCAAGCCGCTCCCGGTGCAGGCGGACTTTCTCTACCTGCGTTGTCCGGAGCATCGGGGCCGACATCCCCGCAAGGCGCTGAAGACCATGCCCCGGCCCGGCGGCGAGTGCCCGCACTGCCGGCTGGTCCGGGCCGCGGATCCCGACGCGGCCGGCCACCGGTCCGGGGACGACGGCGGCGACGGTCAGGCCCCCTCCGCCTGACCCTCGCCCGCGCCACCCTCGCCCCGCGCCAACCTGGCCCCGCGCCTGGCGTGTCTGTCGGGCCTACCGCTTCGGTTCGCGAACGAACACCGCGGTGCGGGTGCCGTTCGTCGTCCGGGCGCGGACGACCACCGAGTCGCCCTGGTGGAGGTCGGTGATCGTCGCGTCCGCGCGATCCGCGCGGATCTTCGTGTTGCCGTTGATCACGTAGGTGGCGGCGAAGCCGTCCTCGCTGGTCACGCTGATCGACGTCGCACTGATCGCGGACACCGTCCCGCGCTGGCCATCGACCACCTCCAGGCCCTTGTCGGTCCTGATCGTCGCCTCGCCGTGCAGGCCCCGACCGGAGCCGTCACCGCCGAACAGCCGCCGGGCCTCGGCGAGGCGGGGGTGATCGCCGGCCGCGCGGGGCGCCGTGGCCCTCGGGCCGTGCTCCGGCGCGGGGGCCGCCGAGGCGGCGGTACCGCTGAGTCCGACCCCGATCCCGAGGCCCAACCCGAGCATGCCGGCCGCGGCCGCGACCGCGCCTCGCCGTCCGGTCCGGAAGCTGCGCATCATCGCCGTCCTTCCCTGTCGTCATCACGCCGGCACCCGAGCAGGGCCGACCGCCCGGAGACGGACGGCCGGGAGGCCCGGCGGCACGCGCCGCCGCGGCGCGCTGCGGCACCATCGTGCGAGCCGTGCGTGTGAACGGGATCTGAGCCGACCGGGGCGCACCGGCGGGGGCGCGGGGGGCGCCACCGCGCCGCGACCCGTCGCTCAGAGCCGGGGGAACCGGGCGACCCAACGACGTTGCCACGGCGTTTCGACGGCGCGTGGATGGTGCGCCGACCGCGCCCAGGCCACCGCGTCCGCGGGGGCGTGGCCGTCGAGGACCGCGAGGCAGGCGAGGACCGTGCCGGTGCGGCCCACCCCGCCGCCGCAGGCGAGCTCCACCCGCTCGCCGGCGCCGGCGCGTGCGTGCAGGTCGCGGATGGCCGAGGCGGCCGCCGCGGGATCGCGGGGCAGCAGGAAGTCCGGCCAGTCGATCCAGACGTGCGGCCAGGTCAGCAGGGCGTCGTGCCGCTTGCGCAGGCGGGTCCCGCCGAGATAGAGACCGAGGTCGGGGGTGTCGCCGGGTGGGGCCGGATGGCGTAGCCCGCGGGCCCGGATCCAGCCGCCGCCGGGCAACATGATCGCTGCGGGCAGCGCGCGGTCGGGACGCCGTGATGACGATCTGGCCGATGCGGGACGGTCGGGGGAGTGGTCGGCGCCCATGGGCGAGGATCCCATTCCCCGGGCGTGGGCCACGAGGGGGCGGGCCGGTGGGCCGGGTGCGAGGCCGCGGCGGCCGGTCGGCCGGATGCCCGGGACGCCGAACAGCCCGGCTCCGGGAGGACGTGCTCTCCCGAAGCCGGGCTGCCGTTGGTCGCCTGGCGGGTGGCGTCAGACGCGCGACGGTTTGCGGGCGCCGTCACCCGTGCCGTTCGACTGGGCGGGGACCTGCGAGCGCGCCGCGCCGTTCCAGGACGGCGCCTGGTCGGCTTCGGGCGGCAGCGACGGGGCGAAGTTCTCCCCGAGGCGTTGCAGTGCCGCCCGGGCGAAGATCTGCTGCTCGGTGACGGTGCGCTCCGACCGGCCGCGGCCGATGAAGCTGACCGTCCAGTGCAGCAGCGTCGTCAGGCGGTGCTTGAAACCGATGATGTAGACGAGGTGCACGGCCAGCCAGAGCAGCCAGGCGATGAAGCCGGTGATCTGGACGCTACCGATCTTGGCCACCGCGCTGAACCGCGAGATGGTGGCCATGCTGCCCTTGTCGTGGTACTTGAACGGGTTCCCGGTCCGCTTGCCTGCGACCCAGCCCTTGATCTCCTTGGCGGCGTGACGGCCGCCCTGGATCGCGACCTGGGCCACGCCCGGCAGCCGGTCGAGGCTCATCATGTCGCCGATGACGAAGACCTCCGGGTGGCCCGGCAGGGTCAGGTCGGGCAGCACCTCGACGCGGCCGGCCCGGTCGATCTTCGCGCCGGTCTGCTCGGCGAGCTGCTTGCCGAGCGGGCTCGCGGCGACACCCGCGGCCCAGACCTTGCAGACCGAGTCGATCCGGCGGCGGGTGCCGTCCGAGTCCTCGACCTCGATGCCGGTGGCATTGACGTTCACGACCTTGGCGCCGAGCTGCACCTCGACGCCGATCTTCTCCAGCTTCTCGGCGGCCTTCTCGCCGAGCCGCTCGCCGAACGGCGGCAGCACGGCGGGCGCGGCGTCGAGCAGGATGACCCGGGCCTTGGTCGGGTCGATGCTGCGGAAGTCGCGGCGCAGCGTGCGGCGTGACAGCTCGGCGATCTGGCCGGCCATCTCCACGCCGGTGGGGCCCGCGCCGACCACGACGAAGGTCAGCAGCCGCTCGACGTCGGCCGGGTCGGTCGAGCCCTCGGCGAGCTCGAACATCCCGAAGATCCGGCCGCGCAGCTCCAGCGCGTCGTCGATGCTCTTCATGCCGGGGGCGTGCGTGGCGAACTGGTCGTTGCCGAAGTACGACTGACCGGCGCCGGCGGCGACGACGAGGCTGTCGTACGGGTGCACGGTGGTGCGCCCGAGCAGCTGCGACGTGACGGTGCGCGCCTTCACGTCGATGGTCGTCACCTCACCCAGGACGACCTGGGCGTTGTCCTGGCGGCTGAGCACCTCGCGGGTGGTCGGGGCGATCTCGCCCTCCGACAGGATGCCCGTCGCCACCTGGTAGAGCAGCGGCTGGAACAGGTGATGGGTGGTCTTGGCGACCAGAGTGATCTCGACGGGCGCCTTGCGAAGAGCCTGCGCGGTGAACAATCCGCCGAAGCCGGAGCCGATGATCACCACGCGGTGCGGGGAGCTGCGCCGCCCCTCGAGCCGTTCCGGTTCGTCGGCATGCCCTGTGCGGGCGCTGTCCGTGGTCACGATCCTTCTCCGCTCAACCTCTTGACTCCCAGCGGTGCCCGTTGGCGCCGCGGAGACCGTATCCCCGAGAGCACGTTGGTCTCCACCGACTATTTTCCGCCGATTAGCGGCCGAGGGATCGTGTTCATCGTCACCTCGCCCAGGAGCATCGGCTATGGATATGTGGCACGGAACACACTTCCGGCGGATGGCGGTGCGCATAGTCCGGACGTCGATCGACGCACGGGCGAACCGTCGGTGGCGTGGAGGTGTGTGGCGCCGGCTCGGAAATAGGGCCCGGTAGCGCTCCCTGTTCACCATACAGTCCCCGCTCAGGCCGAGGTCGGCGGGGCCGCGCCGGACAGGACCACGATCATGGCGGGTTCTTGGGCCCCGATTTGACGGTGCCCCGGCGGGCGGGCCGGGCCGGTCTCGGGTATGTTCCGCCGAGTCCGGTACAACGAATCCGGGTATTCCGGCGCCGCATTCATCAACGGTGCCTTGATGGCCACGCCTTCGGGCGGTGCTCGTTCTTCGGCACCGTCGGCGACGCGTGCGGCTTCATCGGCGGCCGCCGCGGGGCGGATGCGCGTGACCGGGCGCGTGCCGCCGTCGGTGGGAACTGGTCCTTTGCCCGTCCTGGCGCCCATCATCCTGGTTTGGTCAGAACTTTCCGGAACGCCGATTCCCCGGCCGTGGAGTGCGGTGCCGGCGTCGCCTGGGTGGGGGCCGTCACCGCACTCCGCCGGCGCTCGCGGTGGGTCGGCGTCTGACCGCGCTCATCGGTGGCGAAGGGTGGCGGAGGTGATCACCCGTAGTGGGTGGGGGGCTGTTGGTGACGAACGTGGCGATGGTGGACAATCCTCTCACCGTGCGTATCCGGCTGCCGTCCAGCGGGGAGGATGATCATGGATGAGGTGCCCGGATGGGCCACTGGCGTCGACACCGACCGACCCAGCGCCGCGCGGATGTACGACTACCACTCCCTCGGGCTGACCGTCACCGCCGAGGGCGTCGAGACCGAGGCGCGGCTCGAACGGCTCCGGCGGGTGCGCTGCGACAGCGCCCAGGGCTACCTGTTCTGCGCGCCGCTGCCCGCCGACGCGCTCGCCCGCTGGCTCGACACCCCGCACCGAGCCGATCCCGCGGGTGTGTTCGGGCCGTGACGCGCTCGGCCGCGGGGTGTGCTCAGCCCGCGGTCCGACCGTCCGGCGAGGTCGTGGACCGCGGAGAATCCGACCGGCCGGATGCCGCCGGCGAGGCAGCCAGCCGGGCCCGGTTGCCGGCGAAGACGGTGGCCCGCCGCTCGTCCATGCCGTCGAACGCCGGGGGGCGAGCCAGGGCCGCGCGTGCCTCCGCCGCGCGGGCCGGCTCCGTGTAGGTCGCGGCCCCCTGGGCGTAGATCTGCCTGAGCTCGCGCATCGTGGCGGGGTCCGCCTCGCCGATCGCCGCGCCGAGCTCCAGCGCCCGCACGCGCAGCAGCTCGTGCGGCATCACCTCGGCGACCAGTCCCATGCGCAGCGCCTGCTCGGCGCCGACGACGGCACCCGTCATCGACATCCACCGGGCGTTGCCGATGCCGATCAGCGGCGGCAGGTGCGCGGTCAGCCCGCCGCCGGGCAGGATCCCGACCCGCACGTGACTGTCGGCGAAGATGGCGCGCTCGGAGGCGATGAGGAAGTCGCAGCTCACGGCGATCTCCAGACCGCCGGTGAAGGCGGCCCCGTTGACGGCGGCGATGATCGGGGTCCGCATCCGGCCGACCTGAGCGAAGCAGTCGTGGTCGCGGTAGGCAGCGGCGTAGGCCTCGCTGTCGCGGGCGGCCTCCTTCAGGTCGACGCCGGCGCAGAACGCCGGGTCCGCCCCGGTCAGGACGACCGCCCGCACCGCCGGATCCGCGTCGGCGTCGATCAGCGCGTCGTACAGGGCGATGACAAGCGCACCGCTCAGCGCGTTGCGGGCGTGCGGCCGGTTGAGGGTGATCAACCGCGTGGTGCCGGACGTCTCGACGGTCAGGATCTCGCTCACCGGCGGAGTATGTCCCACTATCGCGCCCGGCGGCGAGCTGTTGCGCCGCTGGGCGGAGCGGGCACGCCGGGGCGGTGGCGGCGGTGGTCGCCGGGAGGGTGCGTGGCGAGCGAACGGGTCGGGGAGGCGACAGATGGGAAGCGGGGAGCGGCCGGCCGGTGTGGCGAGGGACTCATAGTCTGAGCAGATGTGGCATACGCGTGATCGCGGCACCGTGGCGGCCGCCCGCTCGGCCCATCCGATCCATCCGACCGTCCGTTCGCTCGCGGGCGGGCTTGCCCTCGGGCTCACCGCCGGCTGCGGAGCGCTGCTCGCCGGTTGTTCCTCGTCCGGCTCCGACGCGGCGGCCGACGTGCGGGTCACCAGCTGCGTGCGCGACGCCGACAACCACCGCGCCGTCGTCCGCGGGGAGGTGCACAACGGCTCGTCGAAACGGTCGAACTACGTGATCCAGATCGACGTGAAGGCGAACGACAGCAAGATCGAGAGTGGGCTGGCCTCGGTCTTCCGGGTGCGTTCGGGTGCCACGGATTCGTTCACGGTTCGTCCTGTCGGGGTGGACGTGCCCAGCGGCACGACGCTGACGTGCACGGTCGCCCACGTGGGGCGGATAGCCGCCGAGTAGCGGCGGCGCGTGTCGCCGGCCGGGCGCGCCCGGGTCAGGCGCGCGTCGGCGGCGGCGTGCGGGTGCCGCCGCCGCCGGCGGGCGGGGGCGTCGCCCGCACCGGTCAGATCGCCGAGCGGGCGGGCCGCACGGGGGACACCCGGGCGCGTGGCGGCGGGGTGAGCAGCCGTCGCGGCCCGGACGGCGCGTGGCCGGCCTGCATGTGGCCGGTCTGCGGATACCCGGACTGGCCGGGGCCGGTGCCGCGGTCCGGCTGGTCGCGCAGCAGACCGACCCGGGCCGCGACGCCGAGGCTGTAGAGCAGGGCGCGTACCCGCGCGTCGATCTCGTCGCGGATCGGCCGGACCTCCTCCACCCGCATCTCGGCCGGGTCCTCCAGCTCCCAGTGCAGGTAGCGGGTGTGCGGGTAGATCGGGAGTGCCTCGCCGCAGCCCATGCTGATGACGACGGAGGCGGTGCGCACCGCCTCGTCGGTGAGCCGGGTGGGGCTGGCCTCGGACAGGTCGATGCCGATCTCGGCCATCGCCTCGACGACCGGCGCGGCGACGGTCGCCGCGGGCGCGGGCCCGGCCGACCTCGCCTGGACCCGACCGTGGCTGTGCTGATCGAGCAGGGCGGCACCCATCTGGGAACGCCCGGCGTTGCGCTCGCAGACGAACAGGACCGCGGGCGGGCGGGGCACGCCGGCCTCCGGCCGGGCGGGGCGCGCGGCGACCGCCGAGGCGCCGGGGCGGCAGCCGGGCGGCGCGGGCGCTGGTGGCCGTGTGGCCATCGCGTCGGGGATCTGCGGGGGAGTCACCTGGAGCGTCACCGGCCATCCGTCGAGGAGCCGCCCGGCTGACGCAATGGTGACATCACTGTCACCGTCGCTTGCCTGGACGGGCACATCACCCGCTGATAGGAGACTTTGCTGGACGAAATTTCGAGAGAGCTGTCGCCGAATGGCGTTAGGGAGTGAATTACGAGCATTGAACCCATCCTACAGGTCGGCGCGCGAAGCCCAGGCCTGAATTTTCGTATCAGTCCCGGTTCGCTGCCATCGGGCGGGATCCGTCACGGGGCCCGCTGGCTGGTCAACTACCTGGTCCGTCGCGTACCCGGCGGCGGTGGACGGGCGGCGGCGCGGGCGCGGGTCACCCTCGCCGCGCGCTGCGCGTCCGACGCGTGCCGGAATGTCATGGACCGCGACGGGGATCCCCGGTCGACGGGGTGGGCAGCGCGGCGCGGGCGGGCCGCCGGGGCGCCAGGCCTGGCCGGGAGGGTGGCCGTGCCGGGGCCGCCGGCTGCCGGGGACGTGGG
>NZ_JCBATA010000057.1:0-51798 GCF_059816245.1 Frankia sp. RB5 | reverse complement strand
ACGCCCACCTCCTCCCCACCCATACTCCCCCCGCGCTGTTTTTTTCCTTTTCCGTTTCCTCCCACCTGGTGGGTGTCGGCGGGGGGCAGCCCCGCGCCTTGTTCACCCCGGTCGCCCCCCTGGTTTCCGGGGGGGGTAAACCCCCCGTCCCCCTCGCCGCCAATTACACCCGCCCCCGGTGTGGGGGGGCCGGGCGGGGGCCCCCGGGGCGGCCCCGCCCCCACCCCTCCCTGCGCATGTCCGAAGGAGAGCCATGTCCCAGCACACGATCACCGACCCCCGCGTCGCCCGGACCTTCCCGACCGGCGCCTGGCTCGGCCTGTCCGCCCGGTTCACCACCGAACTCCCGACCCTGACCGGCCGCAAGGACCTCGTAGTGGCCTGCACCCCCGGTGCCGGGCACGGCGCCCCCGCCTGCTTCCTGCCGCACCAGGCCGCGATCGAGATCGACGGGACGCTGCTTGGATCCCTCGACCCCGCCACCGTCACCCCCGCCCAGGACGCTGATCGCTACCGCTACCCGGCCCTGTGGGGAGCCGTCATCCACGAAGCCGCCCACGCCCGCCACACCCAGTGGACCACCTCCGCCCCCGCCGTCCATCCCGCCGTCCTCGACGCCGCGATGCTCCTCGAGGAGTCCCGCATCGAAGCCGCCCACCTGCGACGCCGCCCGCAGGACCGCGACTGGCTGCGCGCCTGCGTCACCAGCATCGTCACCGCCCAGCTCACCCCCACCCACCCCACACCCCCCGCAGGAACCCCCGCCAGCGCCCCACCAGCGGTCACCACTGTGCCCACCGCACCCCCGGTAACCATGTCCATCCCCGACGCCGCGCAGACCGCCGGACTCCTCCTCGCCCGCGTCGACGCGGGAGTCCTCACCGTCACCGAAACCGCCCGAGTCTCCGCCACCGTCTGGGTCGTCCTCGGCGCCGACCGACTCAAAAACCTGAGCATCGTCTGGCGAGCCGCGCAGCGCACCGGCGACCAGGACATCCGCCGCATGATCACCCTTGCGCGGCGGTGGTGCGCCATCGTCGGCATCGACACCACCACACCCCCGCCGCCCACGCCCCGCCCCGCCCACCGCCCCACCGCACCCTCAGACCCCGGCCGCCCCGGCCCACCGTCCCCGCTGGGCGACGCCATCGCCGACGCCTTCGCAGGCATCACCGCCGCCACCTCCACCAGCCTCACCCAGGCCGCGAAAACCGCCGCCCGCGCCGCCGAGGACGCCGCCCGCGCGAACGCCACCCGCGCCGCGAAGGACGTCTTCTCCGACCCCAACGGCACCCGCACATCCGGCGCGACCACCACCGAGTTCGCCGGACAGCGCCCACCCACCCCGACCGAGCAGGCCGCCGCTCGCCGCCTCGCCCGCGCGTTGCGCGCCGCCGGCTACCGCGAACGCGCCGCCACCACCCTCACCAGCGCCTTCCCTCCCGGCCGGCTCCACATGCACGGTGCGCTCGCCGCTGACGCGCAACGCGCCGCCGGAGCGCTCCCCACCGCCCGGCCGTTCACCCGCACCGTGCGGCGCACCACCCCCACACCCCCGCTGCGCATCGCGATCGCCACCGACGTCTCCGGCACCATGCGCGCCTTCGCCGACCCCGTCGCCTCCACCGCCTGGATCCTCGCCACCGCCGCCCGCCACGTCCCCGACGCCACCGCCGCCACCGTCATCTTCGGTGACGCCGTCCGCCCCCTCACCCTCCCCGGGCAACCCCCCCAGCAGGTCACCACCTTCAAATCCGCCGACGGATATGAGGAGTTCCGGGGCGCCCTCGACGCCCTCGACGGCGCCTGCCAGCTCACCCGCCCCGGCGCCGCCCGCCTCCTCGTGATCGTCAGCGACGGCATGTTCAAAGACACCCAGCGCGCCGACGGGCAACGCCGCCTCGACCGGCTCCGCGCCCACGGCTGCGCCGTCCTGTGGATCACCCCGGCCAACCGCCAGGCCACCCCCCTGCACGCCGACGCCACCCTCACCCTCACCAACCCCGCCGACACCGCCGACCACATCGCCCGCGCCGCCATCCGCGCCCTCACCACCACCTGACCACCCCGGCGGCGGGCCGACACCCACCCGGCCCGCCGCCCCCGCCCGGCCCGCACCGCGAAGGAGAACCCGTGCACCCGCCCACCCACCGCGTCACCCTGCGCCCCCACACCCCCACCCCCGACCCCTACACCGCCCGCGCCTTCGCGCTGCCCTGGCTGCCCGACGGCTGCCCCACCAGCGCACCGCACTGGCCGGACCGCGACGGCCACTACCCCGGCCCCCACACCGCCTCCGTCTGCCCGACCTGCCTACCCGACCACCAGCGCCACGCCACCATCAGCGACCCCCACCGCGTCACCGCCGACACGCCGATGATCTACGCGGTCGACGTGCCCACCCCCACCGGACGTGCCAAGCACCCCCTCCTCGCGATCCTGCGCGGCGCCGGCTTCACCCGCCTGGCCTGGCTACCGCTACCCGGCCTCGACAACCCCCGGGTCCTCGTCGCGGACCACCCGGCCCGTGGGTCCCGGGCGACCCTGCACCCCCTCGGACTCGATCTCCACCTCGCCCACCCCGACAGCCCCGCCCGGGTCCACCTCCGTATCGGCCCGCGCATCGACACCACCGCCGTCCTCGACGCCCTCCACACCACCGGCCACCCCACGCACCCCGCCCCGACTCTGCCGGCGCTGCCGCCGGGCGCCCGCCTCCTCACCGCCGACGACGCCATCCACATGATCACCATCGGTGACCATGCCGGCGGCCACCAGCCCGACCTCGCCCTCGACGTCGCCCTCATCGACGCCCTGCGAGCCGGACAGATCCTCGCCGCCCTCATGCCCGACGACCGCCTCGCCTTCACCCCCAACCCCCACGCCTGAACTCCTCGGGCAGGCCGAGCCCCCCACGGCCGGCCTGCCCGGCCCACCGCAATCGCGGGGCCGCCCAGAGGACTTCTCACCCGCGCCCGCGCACCCGGGCTGATCGGACCCCGCCGACCCGCCCGGGCACGCCCCACCCCCAAGGAGAAACGATCATGAGTGTGGATCGGAACGCCGACGACCCCGCCCGTCCGCCGGACGCCTCCCTCGCGAAGGCTCCGGCCGGCGAACCGTGGCCGCACCACCGCGTGCTGACCACCCCCCGTCACCACGGGGACCTGGTGCGCTACGGGATGACGCCCGCCGCGCAGGTCACGCCCTACTTTCCCGCCGGCTGCCCCGAGACGGCGCCGCCCGGATGGCCCGCGGACGACGACTACATGGGCCCGCACCTCGGGACCGTCTGCCCGGTGTGCATCGACTCCTGGCGACGCGACCAGCGAGTCAGCGACCCGGTCCCGGTCACCAGCGCAATCCCGCTGTTCCTCGTCTTCCCCTGGCCGCCCGAAGTCGACGACCTCCTCGCACACCCGTAAACCACCCTGTCGCCCGCCCGCCCGGGCCGGCCGGCCCGGGCGGGCCGGGCACCCTTCCCGCATTCGGAGAGCCGTCATGACCTCAGACCGCGACAGCGCCCCCGCCACCCCGATCGGAAACCCCCCGTCGTCGACGATCACGGTTCTGGTGATCCCCGCCGACCCGGCGCGTCCGCACCGCCTCGTCGCGGTGGATCCCTCGAACGACACCACCCTTAAGGCCCTCACCGGCGGTGGTCTGGAACCGGTCGACCTCGACCGCGATGGCGCGGTGCTGTGGATGGCCGACCCGCCCCTGCCCGCCGGCACCCCCCGCAACGACCGCGCCACCGCGCTCGCCGCCTTCCATCCCCGCCGTTTCCACCCCGACCTGCAGATCCACGGCAACGTGATCATCACCGGGCTTGCTCGCGGCGACGACGTCGATCTCCTCGACGTGCCCGCCTCCTACGCCCGGCTCCTCGACGCCCCCCGCTACCAGGTCCACATCCGACACCATCACGCCGCGGGAGGGATCGTCCTCGGCGACGCCTACCCGAACCTGCTCAGCGCCTACGACGCCACCCGCGTGGTAGCAGACGCGACCAGAAGATCCCGACCCACCCAGTGGGTCAGCGCCCGCGTCACGCCCGTCGAGGCCACACCGCCCACCCGGTAGCCCCGCGACCATCGCCGACCCATCGCCCGCGCCGCGATCCGCACCCTCACCGCCCCCTGACCCGCCCCGGGTGCGGCCCCTCCCCGTGGCCGCACCCCACCGTGCGCCGCAGCAAGGAGAACGCCATGGACCCGCACATGCACCGCATCCGTGTCACCCTGCGCCCCCACGACCAACCCGCCGCAGGACGGGCATCGGGCGCCTCGGTTCGGCGCGGCTGGTGCAGCAGGGCGGCGAGGGACTCGGGCACGAAACCGTCCTCGTCGTTCACGGCCGCTGCGGGTACCGGCTGCGGACCGGTCAGAGCGGGATGGCGCGCCGGATAGGTCCCCAGACTCGGCGTCGCCGGCACGAAGGCCGCCGCCGGGGCAGCCTGCTGGGCCTTGGTCGTCCGTGCGGTCGGGGCAGCGGTGCGACGCGCCGCCCCGACCGCAGCAGGAGCAGCCACCGAAGCGGAGGTGGGGGCAGGTGGGCGAGGGGGTGATATCGGCAGGGCGAACACGGCCAGATCTCGCACGGCACCCGGCCGGCCACGCCAACCCGGCAGCAGGGGCAGGCCGGTCCAGGCGAGACCTCGTTCGCGGAGCAGAACCCACCCGGTGATCGTGGTGACGGTCAGCCACAGTCCCCAGCCGGTCGCGGCCACCATCCTCACGAGCCCGCTGGGGTGTGCCCGCCACGGGGCGGCCACGGTCAGCAGCACGACCAGACCGGCGCCGAGCAGCACTCCCCACCACCAGCGGCGCATCCGTCTCACTCCTTGCCGTCCTTCCAACACGGCACAGAGTAGGCGACGCAGTCAGCTTTAAACAGCCCCAAACGGCAGGTAATCCGCGTGGAGATCGGCAAAGCGGCTGGATCGTGGTCTATCCAGCACAAAGTGATCTTTCCGTGTGCGGTGCATCGAGGGGTGTGTTCACCTCGTGCTGGTGTGCCTGCGCACGAGGAAGGCCCTGATGCCCCGGGGTCGTGCCCCGGGGCATCAGGGGTCCTGTGGGGGTGAGGGTCAGGCGCGCAGGAGGGGAACGAGGTCGGCCAGGGTGGCAATCCGGTGGACGGTGCCGGCCGGTGTGGTGGCGCGGGTGGCGGGGGCGACGAGGTGCCGGTAGCCGGCGGTGCTGGTGGCTTCCCACAGGGAGGCCAGGTGCGGCAGCGCTCGCAGGTGCCCGTCGGGTGCGACGTCGCCGACGAGGACGTGGCGGCGCAGCGCGGCCGGCGGGACGGCGCCGGTGGCGGCGAGCAGGGCGGCGGCGACGGCCAGGGACGCCGAGCCGTCGAGGGGGTGGAGGTCGGGTTCCGCGCGGACCGTCACCGCGGCGGCGTGCGGCCAGGGCAGTCCGGTGTGGTCGAACGCGGCCCGCAGACGCACCACGGTGTCCCCGGGCGGCACCGCGCGGGCGGTGCAGTGGCGGTCCGGGGTCTGGTCGCGGACCTCGAGGCGCAGGCGGACCGGCCGGGGACGTCCGGCGATCGACAGGACGGTGGTGGCAGGCAGGACGGTGCGCAACCGGGCGAGGTCGTCGCGGTCGCGGGGCAGGAGCAGCCGCCGCCACGGCCAGCCCGCCGCCGATGGCCGGGCCCGGGCCGTGGTGACGAGAAGAACCTCGATGTCGGGCAGCAGCAGGCCACGCAGGTAGCGCAGCGCGGTGGGGTCGAGGGTCGGGTCGATGATGAGGATGTCCCCAGGGCCGAGCTGCATCCCGGGGATCCACGGGCGGATTCCCGCGTCGCGCAGCGCCTCCTGGAGGGCCGGGGTGCGGGCGAGTCCGACCTTCACCGTGGCTGCTCCGCGGTCGGGTCGGTGGGGGCGGTCGTGGCCGTGAGGCAGGCAGAGATGCCCTCGGCGCTATCGACGAGCGTCGCCCGCCGGCTGGCGATCAGACGGTGAGGGCCGGCGCTGGCACTGCTGATGATCGGACCGGGTACGGCCATGAGCAGACGATCTCGGACCCGGGCGAAGTAGGCGGTCGTGTAGCTGATGCTGTGGAGGACGGATTCGACGAGGACGACGCCGCTGGACAGATGGCACAGCAGATCCTGGCGGGCGAGGCTCCGGTGCCGGCTGCCGGGGCTGTCCGGTGGGGCGTCGGAGACCAGCAGCCCGCACGGGGCGGGCTCGCGGTGGTAGAAGCCGCGCAGGTCCGGTCCGGCGGCGTAGACGGCGACCGGTGGGGTCTCACCGGACATGGCAGCGGTGAAGGCGCGGCTGTCACAGCCCAACCCGCAGGAGGTGATGACCGTCCAGCCCAGGTCAGCGAGATCCCTGGCGAGCGCCGCGGCGACCTGCTCGCCGTAGGAGGTGGCCGCGCGGGCGCCGAGCACCGCGACCGACCGTCGCGTCGCCCGACCCAGGTCCCCGCCGCCGCGAACCCACAGCGCCCATGGCGCCTGGCCACCCTCCGGCGTGCCGGGGGGCATCTGCGGCCACTCGGCGTCGCCCGGCACAAGGATCCGCCAGCCCGTCGCCGCCGCCTCGGCCTGCACCCGAGCCGGGTCGATCGCCGGACGCGACACCGCCAGCTGCGCCCAGCGCTGGGCCGGTGAGGTCGCCTCACCGGTCGGGGTGGGCAGAGGGCGCAGGCTCGCGGCACAGGCCAGCCCGATCCGGGCACGCCGCTCCTCATCGATCATGACAACTCCTCACAGCACAACAAGAAGGGGAAGGACACGGACGGCTCCGCGTCCCGGGCCCTGGGGCCCCGGGGTGACACCGCCGGGGGGAGCTAGGCCAGATGTCCGGCCGGCCCACTCACGGGTGGCGCGGGGAGTCGGCGGGTGACGTCGTGCGCACGGGTGACGGGGTGGGCGTGGCCGTCGCGTAGCAGCCTGCTGGCGAGCCTGTGGCGCGAGCTGCTGCTCGGCCCGGGGACGGCCATCAGCGGCCGATCCAACCGACGGGCGCGGGCGGCCATCGCCAGCGCCGTCGGCTCGTGGGCGGGTTCCACCAGCACCGTCCCGGCGGTCATCGCCACGAGGAGGTGCGAGTGGGCGAGCCTCGCCTGCCGACCGCCCGGCGGCCCTGGGGGTACCGCTGAGACCCGCAGGCCCGGCCAGTACTCCAGCCGGGCTTCCTCCACCGAATGCGTCCCGACAGCGACCGGTGCCGGGCCCTGCGCCCACCAGGCGGCGTCCAACGCCGCCAGCGACACCCCCGGCATCAGCAGGGTGAGGACCGTCCAACCAGCCTGCGCCATCTCGCCGGCCAGCGTGCGCACGGTGCGCCGTCCCGCGCGCGAGGGCATCCGGCCGCCGGTCACCGCCACCGCGCGTTCCGCCGCTTCGGCAAGATCACCCTGCCCGTGCACCCACAGCGCCAGCGGAGCCGCCGACCCGGCGGCGGCAAGGCTGCGCGGCCACTCCCGGTCGCCGGGGATCAACACCCGCCAGCCACCCCGGGCATACAGGTCCAGCATCCCCGCAAGATCCAGCTCGGATGCGGCGGCGCGTTCCCGCGCCCACACCGCTTCCGGTCCCTCTCGGGCCACCGCCCTGCGGATCTCCTCCGTCGACGGGCCGGCCGTGACCAGGCCCACCCGCGCCGCCCGTTCCTCATCCACGGCATTTCTCCTTTCAGCAGAAAATCCGAGGGGGAATGTCAGGTGGTGACCGCGAAAACCGCTGCGGACGGCATCGCCCGGGCGATCGCCAGGCCGCCTCGATAGGCGTCCCACACGCTTACCCAGACGTGGCCGGTATCGCGAACACCCGTCTGCGCATCGGGACGTTGGAGCGTCACCTGATAGCCGGCGTGGTCGTTCAGAAGAACCCAGGACAGCTGGGTGGGCAGCGACGTGTCGACCCCGAGGCGGGGCGGCCCCAAAACAACCACGTCGCCGAACACCTGCTCGCGGCGCCGGGACGGTGTGGATGCCCGCAGAAGCAGCGTCGCTCGCCGGTTCACCGGCAACCCGACCTGCGCGCCGTCCATGTTCACGCACATCGTCGCGGCGGGCAGAGCGAGCTCCGCCGACTCGGCCGGACCGCCGACAGCAGCCCGCACGAACCGCAGGTCACCCGGCCTCTGCTGTGAGGCCGCCAACGGCGCACCGGCGCGCGCTGGTATCCGCAGCATCGTGATCAGATCATCCATCGAAAACTCCACGCAGAGAAAAGAAAAGGGGAAGGGGTGCGGGCGGGGTGTCCCGCGCCGCAGGTGACCGGCCGGAATATCGGGCCGGCGGGGAACAACACCCAGACCGTAACTTGATCGAAAACGGTGTAGCAACCCAATCCGAAAACAGTCATGAAAACAGGCCCAGTGATGTATGTCACTGGCCGGATCACTGGCTGGCTGTGTCGATCACGAGTTATCCCTGGAATGCACCCCGGAAATGCAGCCCATGGAGGAATACGGCATGTCACCCAACGCGGAAATGAACACGCAGGACGCGACGCGGGTGTTGACCGCGCTCGTCGACGGCCCGCTCACCGCCCCCGCCATCAGCGCCCGCACCGGAATCACGGAGCGGCAGGTGCGGGCGATTCTTACCTCGCTCGACAGCGACGGGAAGGTTCGTAACCTCGGTCCCGAGCCGGCCGCAGGTCGGGCCGGCCGCCGGCCCACCCTGTGGGCGCTTCCCACCACCACCGGCCCGGACGGCCCCACCGACCGCGACCCCGACGACACCATCCCCACCGCCGCCAACGTCCCGGACAGGGTGCCGAGCGGCGTGGACAGCCAGACCGACGAGGCGGCGCCGTCCGACCCCAGCGCCCCTGCCCCGCACTCCGACGTCTCCGCTCCGGCACCCGACGCCAACGGTCCGACGCCAGGTGGTGTGGACGTCGACGGCCAGCCCGACGACCAGGCGTCCCCTGATCCCGACCTCCCCACCCCGGATCCGGACATCGCCAACGACGAGGACCCTTCCTGGGCCGGCGAGGACCCGGACGGCCTGCGAGAGGAGGGCGGCGTCGACGACGCGGAGCCCGCCGACAGCATCGAGACCCCCGCAGCGCCGGACGCCGTGGACCCGGACCCGGGCGTGGCGGGCGCAACCGGGGACGACGGTCCGCCCGGTGACATGCCGACCCCGGATCCCGACGCGGACATCCCCGCGCAGCCCGTCGCCGAGCCGACCCCGACTCCGAACGCGGACAGCCCGGCCGACGACGAACCCGCCGACGTGCCCCGGCCCGGCCTCACTCCCCCCGACGAGACCGCCGCCCCCGTCAGCGACCAGCACAGCGTCCCCACCCAGGCAGCGGCGGACAGTCAGACGGAGGCGGCGGCAGGCGAGGCCCCGGCGGCCGGCCCGGTGTGCGCGGCGTTGACGTGCCCGCTCGCGGCGTGCCCGGCGCGGGCGGGGGCCGCGCCGTCGGCGCCGCGTCGCCGTCCCCGTGCGGCGCGTGCGGCCACCGACGCTGCGGTGCGTAACGCCAGCGGCTCGGTGCGGCTGCGACCGGGGCAGCTCGGCACGCTCATCGGCGATCTGCTGCGCGACAACCCCGAGGCGCAGCTGAGCGCGGGGGCGATCGCCCGCGAGCTGAACAGGTCCAGCGGCGCCGTCGCCGCCGCCATGCCCGCCCTGATCACCGCCGGACGGCTGGCCCAGGTCAACCCCGGTGAGCGGCCGGCCCTCTACCAGACGACCGAGCGCAGGTGAGCACGATGCCCGTGCCTCCCAGCGCCGCCGCCCTCAACGCCGCGCTGCTCGACGCGGTCGCCCGCAGCCTGACCTGGCTGACTGGCCTGCTCGGTGACGTCGGCTGGTGCGACGCCCTACCCCCGTGGCCGAGGGTCATCCTGACGGCTCCGGCCGACGTCTACCTGCTGCACGCCCACGCCCTCGCCGTGCAGTACGCGATCCCCCTGGCGGGATGCCGCTGCCACAGCGGCTGGCGTGGCGACCTCGCCACGCAGGCCATCGGCCGCTGGCGGGCCCTCGTCGACCACGCGCTCGCTCTCGCGCTGCTCTCCCCGACCGGGCGGGCCGGCGACCTCCAGGCTCACCGCGACCGCTACCACGCCGCCGAGGCCGCTTTCCATCGGTGGGCCGGCGCCGCGCGCGACGTCTAGCCGCGCACCCCACCCGGCCTGCCGGACACACCGCAACCACCGTCCACCACCGCCAGCAGCAGGGGGCGCACGTCCCGGTGGCGCGCCCCCTGCCGCGATGCCACGCCGCGAAGGACCACACCCATGGCGAACGACCTGCACGACCTGACGACGGCCATCGCCCGCGAGTTGGGCCCCCCGTGGGCCGCGAGATCCCTGCCCGAGGACGAGGCATCCCTGCACGCCCCCGGCCTGCACTTCCTCGTGGTCCGCCACGACCCAGGCAACCGCGACCGGCTCAGGATCGCTGGCGCCGCCGCAGCCGGCCTCGGGCCGCACTGGCCTCGCACCGGCCGCCACCACATCACCGTCAGCCAGCAGAAAAGCCCCGAGCGGATCGCCGGTGAGATCAGCCGCCGGCTCCTGCCCGACTACCGGGCCGCGCTCGCCATCGCCAAGACCAACCTGGAGATCGCCAGACGCGCAGACACGGAAGCGGCCCGTGCCCTGGCCGTCCTCGCCCGCCAGCTGCGCGGCACGCTCACCGGCCGGAAGGTTCACCTGTACGGGCCGTCGAGCCATCTCACCGGCTCGATCAGCCTCGCCGACGGCGACATCACCCTGAGCCTGCGCCTACCGGCCCCGCACGCCGCCAGCCTCGCCCAGGCGCTGGCGAACTTCCGCGCCACACCGTGACACCCCCGACCGCCGGCCGGGCCACCACAGCCCCGGCCGGCACTACTCCCCTGGAGACACCCACGATGCCTGTTCACTCCTCGGCCGGTGCGCACCAGCCGCCCAGCCCACCGCTACCGGCGGCACATCAGCCCGGCCGACGTCGCCCGCGCGGCCGGCTCCGACCGGCCGTGGCCGCACCCCAGCCGCCGTCCCGGCGGCCACGCGCCGCCCGACCATCCCCCGCCCTACGGCCAGCGAACCGGACGACACGGCGCGGGCGAGGGCTGCACGTCCGACGGAGCAGGAGGAGCAGGATCATGCTGGCAATCGCGGTTCTCACCGTCATGATGGTCAGCTGCTACGCGACGATCGGCTGCGCCGTCGCCGCCCTCCTATGGCATCTGACGTGCAGGGCACGCGACAGGGCCGACCAGCGCCCGACGCCGAGTGCCACCCGCCCGGGCGCGTCCGGCAGGCAACACCCCCAGCGCGGAACCGGTGGTGGTCAGCACCGACACACAGCGCCTCGTCCGAAGGGGCCAGTACCAGCAGGGCGTGCGACACAGGCGCATGTGCCGGACAGGACACGGTAAGCCGGCCGGGCGCGGGGCCGGCGGCTGCCACCCCCGCCGGTCCCGCAGAACGCGACGATGACCCCCGCAAGGACGGGCCCGGCATGCCCCTTCGCCGGGCCCGCGGCCTGCCTGCCGGCGGTCGCTCCGGGGGACCCTGTCTCCGGGCGCGTTGGCGGCGGGTCACCTCACCACCTGGGTCCCGGCCGCCGGCACCGACGACGGAGCCGTGTTGTGGAGGCGGGGCAGACCGAGACCGCTAATCCGGCGATTGTCCGACGATCCGCGGTGCAGCCGCTAACCTGTCGACCGAGACGGACAAAAGCCATCGGGGGGATTCGTGGAGTCGATCGGAGCCCGGCTCGCCCGAGCAGCCGCTTCGGGCCCCGCCATGGTGCACCAGACGTGCGAGGAGATCGCCGCAGAGCTCGTCACCGCGGGCCTCGAACCTCCGCTCCGGATCCCGACGGCCGACTTCACCACCGACCGAGCGCTCCTGTGCGCCGACCGGTACTGGCGCCGCCGGCTACTGCGCGAGCCGAGCGTCGAGGTCGCCGCCCGTGCCGCCCGATGGCTCGTCGACCATGCCGACTCGGAGATCCGCCCGAGCATCATCGAGACATGGGCGCTCGGCTACGCGTTCATTACGCGGGACACGGTCGATTCCCGCGAGGATCTCGTCCACGCCAGTGGAAGGATCATCGAAACGTACCGGGGGTCGGCCGAAGTCTGCTTTTTCGCCACGCTGTACCACGCAGGAAAACTGCGGGCCAACTTTTGGTTCGCCGAACTCGAGGAGTTCCTCGAATCATCCCTGCTCGCCGTGGCCTCCGGACGTTATCGCGAGGAGCCGCTGTTCACCGCCCTGAGCGCGTTCGCCGCGCTCGGCAACCACAAACGCAACGACGCCGAGCACGGCCTTGCCCTCCTCGACACGGCCTGGGACACCACGCCCCGCACTCGTGCCGTCGCCGACATCTGCGTGCACGCGCTCGACGCCGCCAAGCCATTCCCCGATCAGGCCAGCCGGCTGCGCGCCTACGCCGAGACGGCCGTCGCGCAGTTCCCGGACGACCATCTTTTCTGGTACCGGCTCGCGTGCGGCCGGCGCCGATGCGGGGACCTCGGCGACGCACGCGCCGCCATCGACACAGCCCTGCGGCTGCTGCCCGCCACCGGCACCCGCGTGAGTCACACCCACCTCCAAGAGCGATACCTCCTCGAACGGACCTCCATCGACTCGCTGCGTGCGCCCACCGAACGGGCCGCCCGCCAGCAGCGCGCCTACACCGAGGCGGCTACCCCCGAGCAGGCCGACATCCAGACGATCATCCAACAGCAACTCCGCGAGCTGATGCACGTGGTCGTCCCCGCAGGGGTCGCGTCGGTCGTCGTGATGACGGCTCTCGCCGTCACGACCAACCTCATCGTCACGGCCCACGACAGCTGGTCCCTAGGAGACCGCCTGGCCGCCGAAGCGATCCTGCTCGCGGCACTCCTGCTCGCAAGCGTCCTCATCATCGCCGGCGCCCGACGAAGGCTCAGATCAGCAGGTCACACGGACCATCTGTAGCCGAACCTGAACGGATCGGCGTCGCGGCCCACGCCCCTCCCTCATCGACTCGTCATCGAACTAACGTTCGCCTCGTGGAGGACGTGTCGGGAGTGCGGAGGCCGACCGACGACGCCGTGGACCCGGTCGGCGTGCTGCACCGCTATCTGGCCGCGTGGCTGTCTGATTTGGGCGTGATGCACATGCCGCTCGCGCGCCCTGCGCGGCGCGGTGACGACACGACCTCCCGGCCTGGGCCCGGCGCCGATGATGCCTCCTACGCGGTCGATGTGGAGGCGGCGATCAACTACCGGCTGCGCATGGCGCTGATCGTGGACGTCGGGCTCGGCCCGGCCCACGGCATGGCGCTGGTGCAGCGGCCGACGCCGGGCGGGGGCCGGTGCTGCGCAGCGGCGAGTTCCAGCATGTGCTCGCCCACCCACCTCATGTGGGAGGCCCGTCCCCACACGGCCACGACACCGCTTCCGCTCGCCGACGCCGACCAGGAACGACGCGCCAGCGCGGTGGCGTGGTGGCTGGGCATGTTCGACCGCGCCCACCGCACCGGCTCGCCGCCGGTCGTGCCGAGCATAGCCCGGGGGTCCGCGGCCGGGTTGCTGGACCTGATCGTGCCCGTCGGTCTGGATGATGTGATCAGCCTGGCCGGGGTGGCCGGCGCCGGCCCGTTCACGCGGCTGCGCGCGCGGGCGCACGGCACGCCCGCGGCGGTCCGGTGGGGACGGGCTTCGATGTGCTGCTGCACGACACGGCCCTCGTGTTCTGGACGACGAGTGACGTCTCGTCGCTGCGCGGTCCGCGCGAGTCGATGCCGTTGTTGCGGCGCTTGGTGGGCTCGCTGCTCACCAGCAACGCCGACCCGCGTTTCCTGGCCGTCTACCTGACCCGGCAGGGCGTGGGGGTCAGCTGGCCCGTCGCGCGTGTTCTCGACGTCTGTGCCGGGCAGGCGCCCCGACGCGGCCTGCGCGCCCACCAGCAGGCCCTCGGCTGCGCGTCCTGATCCGGGACGGCGCGGCTGGCGCCTTGCAGGAGCAGCGCGCCGATCTTCTACCCTGTCTTGGCTTCACCAGCGGGAGCCACACTCGGCCGGTCGTGTGGAAGCGGCGCCGGTGGGCACCTGCGGGATGCTTGCCGGGATGCGGCTCATGCGCTGGTCAGTGGGGTGGTCGGGTGAGGCGGGCGAGGAGGGTGTCGGTGGCCGGGCTGGGGGTGGCGCCGAGGTCGGCGAGGCGGGTGAGTAGGCGTCGGTAGACGCGGTGGGTGTCGGCGGGGTGGCCGGCGGCGGCGTGTAGGCGCATGAGGTGGGTGTAGAGGGATTCGGTGTAGGGGTGGTGGGTGAGGGCGTGGTCGAGGATGGCGGCGGCGTCGGTGGGGTGGGTGTCGGCGAGGAGGTCGGCGAGGTCGGCGGCGGCGTCGATGAGGCGGTGTTCGAGGTGGGTGGCGTGGGCGGTGGCCCATTCGCAGCCGTCGAGGAGCCGTCCGGTGTAGAGGCCGGTGGCGGTGCGCAGCGCCGCGACGCGGCTGTCGTCGTCGGTGGCGCGGTCGGCGGCGGTGAGGGCCTTTTCGATGTCCCACAGGTCGCAGCTGAGGGTGCTGGCGAGCTGGTAGCCGCCGCGGTCGGAGAGCAGGACCTGGCCGGCTCCGGCGCGGCGAAATGCTTCGCGCAGGCGGCGGATGGCCTGGTAGATCTGGTCGCGTGCCCGGTCGGGGTCGGCGTCGGGGAGCAGGGCGCTGATGAGGGTGGTGGTGGTCGCGCCGGTGCGGTGTAGGGCAAGGTAGCCGGCGATCTCCAGGCTGAGCCGGCCCTGGTAGACGCTGCGCCCGCCGTGGTGCAGGTGCGGCCGGTCCAGCAGAATCAGCCGGACCTCGGTGGGGCCGGGCTGAGGCGGGGTGTCCTCGCCGCCGGGAGCGTCAGGGTCGGTCGGGGCCGGCGGGGTGCCGTCGGGGTCCTGCTCGGGGATGTCGGCAGGGGGGAGCGTCGTGGTCTCGGCCGGGAGCGGGGAGGGCGGCGGTGCCGTGCCGTCTGGTGCAGTCGACGCCTGTTCGGCGGCGCCCGCACGGTTTGTCTTCTCACCGGTCTTGCCGGCGGGGTCCCTGGGGGCGGCACTATCCACGGGGGTGATCGGTTCGGCGGTGCGCTGCCCGACGGGGCGTTCGGTGACGGTCTCGGGGCTCGGTGTGGTCGACGGGAGAGTGTCGGCGGGTGGGGGGTCGGTGGGGGTGGCCTGGGTGAGGAGGTCGAGCAGGTCGGTGGCGGCGTCGGCCGGCAGTGCCCACGCGGGATCGGTGTGGGCGGCCTGGGGGTCGGGCCAGCGGGGATGGTCGGGCCAGGGGCCGAGGGTGGTGGTGAGGATGTCGAGGGCCGCGCCGTGGGCGGCGAGTGCGTGCAGGCGTGGCAGCAGGTCCGCGTCGGCGGTGGCGACGAGAAGGACGACGGGCAGGGGTTCGTCGGGGGCGGTGGCGCGCAGCTCGTCGATGGTCGCGGCGTCGTAGTCGTCGGCGAGACGCTGACGGGTGAACAGGTGCGCTTCGGCGCTGGCGACCGCGTCGAGGCCGCTGGGGGTGAGGGTGACGTGGGGCAGGCGGGCGAGGAGCTGTTCGGGCAGGTGCAGGGCGTCGGCGGCGTCGCGGTCGAGGATCAGCTGGTGGGGGTCGTCGCCGATGGGGGTGTGGTGGGCGGCGAGGACGGTGAGGATCAGGGCGCGGGCGGCATCGGGGTCGGGCAGGCTGAGACCGCCGCCGGTGCGCAGCGCGGTGGGCAGCCGGGTCGGCGCGGCGGGGCCGCGTAGGCCGGCGCGGGGCGGCCGTGGGATGGGCGGTGTGGCGGTGGCGCCGTCACCGCCGGGCAGCGGTCCCACCAGCACGGGGACAGGCGGTGCGCCCGGGGCGGCGGGCATGTCCAGGTCGGGGTAGGGCGGCGGCCCCAGAGGTATGGGCGGCTCGTCGCCGGCCAGCGCAGGCTCCTCGTCGCCGAGCTGAGGGTCGTCCTCGCAGAGCGGGTCGGCGTGGAAGGGCGCGCTGCCTTCGAGGTCGCGGTCGGGGTCATTGAGGGTGTGCCCGCTGCGGAGGATCTCCCGGATGATCAGTGGGAGGGGTGGGTCGGCCGGCTGGTCGCGGCGCCCTCCGGTGGGGCGGGTGCGGTGGCGCAGGAGGCGGGCGACGGTGACCGCGATCGCGACGGCGGCGAGCAGGCTTGCGGGCAGGACCGGTCCCGAGGGCAGTCGGATCGGGTCGCGAGGGGCGGCCGGGTGCGCGGGCCGCGTGGCCGGGGTCGGGCTGGCGGTGGTGGGCGCGGCGGGTGCGGGTGCGGGTGCCGTGGAGGCTGGACCGTCGGGCAGCGTAGGCACCCAGGGGATCATCGGCGGGGATGGCGCGGCGGGCACGGGTGCGGGTGGGCTGGTGGGGTGGGCGCCCGGCGGCGGGTCGGCGGGTGGGGTCGGCGGTGCGCCGCTGGTGGTGGGTGCGGCCGGTGGGGCGTCGGCGGGGAGGAGCAGGGTCCAGCCGGGGCGGATGAGGTCGGGGCGGGTGAGCCGGTCGCCGTCGGGTTGTGGCCGGCCGTGGTTGAGGTCGAACAGTTCCCGGTAGCGCAGAGGGTCACCCAAGTGGACAGCGGCGAGGCTCCACAGGCTGTCGTGGACCTGGACCGGCACGCTGCGACCGGGCTCCTCCTGCGCAGCGGAGTCGGGTGCGGTGAGCGGCGTGGATGCCGGGTGGGCGGGTGCGGTGATGGTGACGGTTGGGGTGCGCCAGGCGGCCAGCGCGGCGGCGGGGCCGGTGGGGGCGGGTTTGCTGCGGCTGGCGGCGAGGACGAGACCGGTGAGGATCGTGCCGACCAGCGCGGTGGTCAGTGCCTGGGGCAGGCCGGCGGTGGGCAGCCGCGGCCGGCGTCGACCGGTAGCCCGGGTGATTGTCTCGGTGAGGGTGGACAGGGCGAGGAGGAGGTAGAGGTACCAGAACAGGCAGCCGAGAACACCGGTGATCAGCCGCTGGTCCAGCGGTCTGGTGAGCGCGGCGGAGAGGTCGGCGCGGCTGGGAACGTGATGGGGCAGGGGCCAGCCGATCAGCCGCCACATGACCAGCGGCGCGATGACCAGACAGGTCAGCAGAACGGCGAGGGCGGCGAGGGCACGCAGCATGGCGGCGAGCCGGCGGCCCACGCCGACCGGGGCCGTGCTCGTGGGGTTGGGGGTCATGGGGTCGGTCCGCTGCGGGGGCTGGCGGCGGCGGTGCCGGTGAGGTGGAGCGGGCCGACACCGACGAGGGTGAGCAGCTGCGGCTGGTAGGTCGCGGTTACCGTCACCGTGACCGTGGTGAGGGTCGCGGACGCGGTGCCCTGGGCGTCGGTCCCGGCGAGGTAGGCGAGCGCGCGGCTGCGGGCCTGCTCGGGGACGAGCTGGCGGGTGCCCTCGGCGCGGTAGACGGCGAGGTCGAGGGCTTGGGCGCCGGCGCGGGCGGCTTCGGCGGCGGTGCTGATCGCCCGTGTTTTCACGTTCAGTGCCCCACCGCCGTCAAGGACGAGACCGGCGAGGCCGATAAGGGCGACGACGAGGACTGCGAAGAACGCGGTGACGTACCCGCCGTCCGAGGGTGCGGCGGGTGCCGGATGCCGTCGGGGCGGGCTCATGCGACTGCTCGGAAGACGTCAAGCGGCGAACTCGCGGTGGAGGTCAGGGTGCGCCCGGCGGGTAGACGCAGACCGGCGAGATCGGCGAAATCTACGCGGCAGGAGACGGTGGCGCGGGCCAAGCCGCCGCGGGTGAAGGCGCTGGTGTCCACGGCTACCCGCATCGTGCGGCAGGCTGGGGAGCCGACGGCGACTCCGGCTTCGGCGGCGCTGCGGGCGGCGGTGGTGGCCTCGGCGGGGGAACGGGCGGCGCTGGCCGCGCGGGCCGCGGCCTCGGCGGCGGCGTCGACCTGCCCGCGGGCGTCCGTGCCGCGCGCCGCGGCGGCGATGAGGAGCAGGAGCAGCACGACCAGGGGAGCGAGCAGGGTGAGCTCGACCGCCGCTGACCCCGCGTCTCCTTTCTGCGGCGGAGTCTGCTCGTCGGCTGCGGGGCCGGTCATGGCGTGTAGATCTCTCGGGTGGCGGAGGCGCGCGCGGTGACGTGGAAGGCGACGCCGGGCAGGTAGCGCATCGCGGTCCCGGTGACCGTGACGGTGAGCAGGGGCGCGCTGGTCTGCGTGAGGGTGATCTGCGGATTGGTGAGGACACTGCCACCGATCTGGCTGGTGATCAGCCGGGCGGCGGTGGGCCCGTCCTGAGTGTCGGCGTCGGCCAGGCGGGCGGCGTCGACACCGCGCCGGGCTGCTGCGGCGGCGACCTGCTGCGCCCACCCCCATACGGCAAGCTGGACCACGACCAGCAGCATGATCAGGATGAGGGGGGTGGCGACCACGAGTTCCGTCGACGCGCCACCCTCGTCAGGAGCGGCGCGGCGGGATCGGCGTCCCGGCCGATCAGTTGCTCGTGCCGGGGTGCGGTCGGCCGTCGGCGGGGTGGAGAGGCGGCGGGTCACAGGTCCAGGCCGTTGGCCTTGTCCATCAGCTTCTTCGCGATGACCGCCACGATCGCGATCGCCGCAGCGACCAGCAACGCCGTAATGACCATGAACTCGGTCGAGTAGCCAGCGTCGCGTTCGTCTACCCGGCCGCGTTCCTCGAGCCGGCGCAGCCACGCCCCGGTTGCGGCGGGCAGGCAGACCAGCAGGGTGATCATGGTTGTGCTGAGGGTGGATAGGCGACCGAGTCCTCGGCGCGGGTGCGGCATCGGCAGGGCCTTTCGAGGGTGGGATCTGGAGGTTCACAGGCCGCTCAGGACACGCGAGACCGCCGGGAACGCGATCATGATGAGGAAGCCGGCGGTGAGCAGGACGACGGGCAGGCTCATGCGTTCGGTGGCCGCGGCGGCGTCCGCGTCGGCGTCGGCGAGGTCGTGCAGGCGGATCGTGTCGGCCTTCGCGGCGAGGCTGGCGCGGATCCGGGCGCCTTCACCACCGGCGAGGTGCATCGCACCAGCGGTCTGCACGATGTCGGGAATGGTGTAGCGCTCGCCGAGGGCGGCGAGGGGTTCCCAGATCGGGGTGCGGGTCAGAGCGGCATGGTCGACGGCGGCGCGCAGGGCGGCGAACTCCTCGCCGGTGCCGGTCGCGGCGGCGTCGGTGATCGCCTGTTCGAGGCCGGCGCCGCCGGCCATCGCGATCACGGTCAGGTCGAGGAAGGCGGAGAAGGCGTGGCGCAGCGCGCGGCGGCGGCGGGCGGCGTCCGCGCGCACCGCGATGTCGGGACCGAGGAACAGACCGGCGGCGACCGCAAACGCGGCGACGGCGGGCAGGGCGAGCGGCAGGCCGATCCCGACCAGGGCGAGCAGCCCGGTGAGCAGCGGCGGGAGCGCGAGACCGACCAGACCGGAGGTGATCTTCTCGGCGAGATGGCTGGCCGGGTCGCGGTCGAGAACGTCGAGGTCGCGGCGGATCGCGCGGGGCAGCAGCCGGGGCGGGTGGAGACGTGCGGCGAGGGGCCGTCCGGCCCGGGCCGCCCACCCGCCAGACTGCCCGGCCCGCACCGCGGCCGGTTTGGGTGCGGCGGGGTGGGGGGTGAGGGCGGCGAGGAGGTCGGCCAGGTCGGGGCGGGTGGGACGCAGCCCGGTCCAGGCCAGCCACAGCCCGACGCCGGCCCCGGCGCCGCAGACCACCGTGACGATCATCCGCCGGCTCCGGGGGTGGCGCTGGTGAGGATGCGGGGTTCGCGGCTGATGCGGCCCATCCGGGAAAGCCAGACAAACGCCGCGGCCCACAGGGCGCCGACGGCGGCGAGGACCAGCTGCCCGGTGAGGGTGCTGTAGGGGGCGACGAACGCGGGGCTGAACAGGGTCAGCCCGAGGGCCATCGCCAGGGTGGTGACGACGATGACGCGGGTCGAGGTGCGGATCCGGGCCCGGGTCGCCGCCGCGCGTAGCCGCAGCGCGGCCTGCCCGCGGGCGGCGGTGGCGAGACGGTCGAGCAGGTCGGCGAGGTGACGGCCCTGCCCGGCCGCCGCGAACCGCAACGCGGCCACGATCAGATCGGCCGCCGGGTCATCCACCCGGTCGGCGAAGCCGGCGAGCGCGTCGACGAGCCGCGCACCGTCCTGCACCGCGGCGGCGAGAGCGAGCACGTCGACGCGGATCGGGTCGGGGGCGATCGGGGCGGTTGCCCGGATCGTCTGCTCCAACCCGGCGCCGGCCGCCAACGTGTCGCGGAGCATGTCCGCCCAGCCGGCCAGCGCCTCCACCCGCGCTGTCTCCGCCGTGCCCGCGCGGCTTTCCGCGAGCAGGCTCGGCGCGGCCAGCACGGCGAGGGCGGCCAGGGCTGCGGCGACCGGCCAGCCGGTCAGCACTCCCACGGCCAGCCCGGCGCCGACCGCGCCGACCAGCCGCACGGTGCGTGCCTGCGCCGACAGGCCCGACTGTTTCCGGGCGCGCAGCCGCGTCCACACGGGCGTACCCGCCGAGACCACCAGCCACAGTCCGGCGGCCACGCCCAGCCCGCAGCCCGCCGCGAGCATCACCGGACCCGACGCCACGCTCACCATCCGCCCGCCCCCGCCGCCGGGGCGGTGTAGTAGCCGGCCAACGCCGTGTCCACGGCGGCGGCGGTCTCCGCCCGCAACGGCACCGCCGGCACCGCCACCCCATCCGCACCCGGCCGCCACACCTCGTTCGACGTGACCAGCAGCCCATCCGCGCCAGTCACCTCTCGCACGCTGGACACGACCCGGCGGCCCTGCGCGACGGTCATGTGCACGACGACATGCACCGCGGCGGCGGTCAGCAGCGTCGTCGCCTCCATCGCCAGGCCCTCCGCCTGCGCCGCATAGGCGGCGATCTTCGCGAACACCCCGGCGGAGGAGGAGGCGTGGATCGTGGCGAGGCTCCCGTCGGTGCCCTGCGACATCGCCATCAGCATCGGCACGACCTCACCGCCACGCACCTCGCCGACGATCACCCGGTCCGGGCTCATCCGCAGCGCCCACCGCACCAGCTCGGCCAAGCCGATCGCGCCTTCGCCCTCCACGTTCGCCTCGCGGGCCTGCATCGCGACGACATCCTGGTGCAGCCCGTCGCGGTCCAAACCAAGTTCGAGGGAGTCCTCAATCGTGATGATCCGCTCGTCGGCGGGAACGTCGGCGGCCAACGCCCGGATCAGCGTCGTCTTGCCCACCCCGGTCTCCCCGGCCACGAGAATGTTGCGGCGGGCCAGGACCAGACCACGCAGCAGCCTGCGGAGCTCGGCGGTGATCGTGCCCATCTCCACCAGATGATCAAGCGAGACCCGTGGGTAGCGATGCCGACGAATGGAAATCACCGGCCGGGCGGTCACCGCCATCGCCGCGAACAACCGCGACCCGTCCGGCAACTGCATGTTCAACCGGGGCGACGCCCGATCGAAACGCCGTTCCTCCACCCCGGACCGTGCGGCGACGGTACGCACGAGCTCGATCAGGTCCTCGTCGGACGCGGCGACCGGAGGCATCCGCCGCCGCCGGCCGTCGGCGTAACGCACCCACACCACATCGGCGCCATTGCAGTTGATGTTCTCCACCTGCGGGTCATCCAACAGCGGCTGCAACCCACCCAACGCGAACAGACCGTCGAGCACCCCGCGAGCGACCTGCTCCTCCTCTGCTGCGGTCAACAGGACTCGGCCGGCGGCCAGGGACTGCTCAGCGTGCAACCGCAGCAGGTCCGCGACCAGGCTCGCGGCATACGCCCGCTGGTCCGCCTCCGGCCAGTCGACGTGGGCGCGTCGCGGCGCCGCGAGTTCGGCAGCCACCCGATCCCGCAGCACCCCCGCCAGGCCGGGGTGCCCCGGGTGTCGTCCTGGCATGGTCACCGCCGCCCGCCTTTCGGTCGGCGGACCGTGGTCGAGGGCACCCAGCCGTGCCCCTCGTTCCCCTGGCCCGTACGCGGCGAGGCGGCGGGGACCAGCACCGACGCGGCTCTGCCCGCCACCGGCTGCCCCGAAGGGCGACCCGCCGGCATGGCCGCGGCTGGGCGGACTTCCTGACCCTGGACCAGGGGAGGCGGAGGCAGCGGCGTTGGGCGGACAGCGAGGAGATCGGCAAGATCCCGGGCGACCTGACGGCAGGCGCGGGCCAGCGGCCCGTGCCCGCCTGCGCGCCGCCCGCCGGGCCGCCCGGCGATCAGCGCGGCGCCACGGGGATCGTCGGGCATCACCCCGAGGACGGGCAGACCCACCGAGTCCGCGACCCGGTCCACCGGCCACGCCGGCTCCCCGACCAGCAGCAGCACACACTCCCGCCGCCCCGCCGCGGTCAGCTGCGCTTCCCGCGCGGCGACGCGGGCCAGCTCCACCGGCTCCGGACGCGCCACCACCACCAGCAGATCCGCCCCGCCCACCAGCGGGCCCGCCGCCGAGCCGACGTCGAGGCGGCCGACGTCGGCGAGCACGGTCACGCTCGACGCCACCGAGGACACCGCCCCCGCGGCGGCGAGGACCTCGACCGCGCCGCGCGCCGCCGTCGCGTCCACCGGGGCTGCGACCACGTCAACCCCGCCGGGAAGCTGCCGCACATGCCCTGCCAGGCCCGTCCGGCCCGACCGGGCCTGCGCCGCCCAGGTCACCAGACCGCCGGACACGGCCGGCAGCTCATACCAGCCGGCGATGCTCCCACCGGCGGGATCTGCTTCCACGGCGACCACCGGCATCCCACCTGGCCGCATCGGCCAACCCGCCGCCAACCCCACCGTCACCGTCGTCACCCCGGGCGAACCCTTCACCGACCCGAGGGCCACCAAGCCGCTCACCGCACGCCCCGCAGCACCAGCGCGACCTGCCCGCCCGCCGCCGCCCGCGCCACCACGTCAGCGTCCTGGGCCGCGACCTGCACCGACACCACCAGACCGCCCGACCCGGCCGGAGCCGTCTCCACCGCGGTCACCAGCCCATCCGCCGACGACGCCGGCCGCCCCGCCTCCACCGTCCCCACCCCGTCTGCCGCCGGCGCCTGGGAGGTCACCAGCACGGTCACCGGATCCCCCGCGGCCAGGCCCGGCGGGAACGTGCCCGGCTTCAGGCTCGCTCCGACCAGCCGTGATCCCTCCGGGACCAGCCGCCGGCCCAGCGACCCCGGCGACAGCAACATCCCCGCCGACAGCGCCACCGCCGCCGGCCGACCCACCACCTGCCCCACCTCGCCCGCCCTCACCACCCGCACCGCCGGATCCACCGTCACCGACACCGCCCGCACATCCCCCGCGACCAGCAGCTGGCCCGCCGGCACCGGCCGTGTCACCAGCAGCACGTCCCGCCGGCCGTCCCGGCGGCCCCCCACCACCACGAACACCGCCACACACACCACCACCAGCAGCACCCCCACCAGCGGGCGGCGCCCACCCCGCCACGACCGTCCCCGCCCCTCCAACCGAAACCTCTCCTCGGCGCGGCGGACCGGCGTCGTGGTCATCGCCCACCGCCCGCGGGCACCGCCAACGCCTGCACTTCCGTGACCGCCACGCTCGACGTCGCGGTCGACACCAGCCCGCCCGCCGCCCCCTGCGCGCCGGCCCCCGCCCAGCCCACCTGCCAGGCCACCGTCACCCGCACCGGGAACCGGCCCCCCGCGACTCCGGCCGAGGACCGGGTGAACACCACCCCGCAGGTCGGCGACGCCGCCGCCGGATCATCCACACCCGGCCGAAACGGACTCCCCGGCCCGGCGCACGACACGGTGCCGCCCACCCCGAAATCCCAGGTCACGGTCTGCGGCCTCGCGGTCGCCGTCACCGACACCCCCGGCACCGCCGCCGTCGCCGACACCGCCCCCCACACCCCACCCAGCCACAGCCACACCGGCACCCCCACCAGCTGCGGCACCCCCAGCCCCGGCGACATCGCCACCTCCGGCGTCGGCAACCGCAACCTCTGCACCGCCAGCCGCGCCACCGCCGCCGGGGACGGCGCCGCCCCCGCCGTGTCCGGCAGCCACACCACATCGAAATCCGCCGGACCACACGACCTCGAATACCAGGACCCCCGCACACCGGGCGTCACCTCCTCGGCCGCCACCGCCGCGGACGGCACGAAATCCGTCGCCGCCTCATAGCGGCAGCCATCAGCCCCCGCCCAGCCCGCCGCCGTCTCCCAACACGGCAACGCACCCGTACCCACCGTCGGACAGGCCACCGGCGTCGGCCTCGACATCGACGGCCGGGCACCCGCGGACACGGAAGGCTGGGCGGGAAGGCCCGACGTTCCCGCCCACAGATCACAACCCTCCTGATGGGCCGAGCACACCGCCACACCAAACGCATCGCTGGCGTAGGCGGCGCTGCTCTCGAGCGTCAGGCAGGTAAGGATGATCACGCCGAGGGCGGCGCCCCCGATTCTCAGCATGTTCCGACCGGCTGGATGAGTAGCTGATCAATCTTCCAGGCCCCCGCCGTCTTCAGCGCGAGAGCCTGCACGCGATGCCGGCCACCGGGAATATCGTCCTCGAGCTTCCCGGACACCTTGTCGTAATGCAGCCATGTGCTGGCGTCCGCGCAATCCTCGACTGTGACCCGAGTCGGATCGCCTTCCGGCGTGAACGCGGTCACGTGAGGCGAGAATGTCGGCGTACCGCGAGACACCAGACCCCTGTGCCAATCGGCGTAGACGGCACGGTAAATCGTGGACAGCGCGCGGCCGCTGACATGCCGCGTCAAACGCGGATTCTGATAGTCAGACGTCAGCCCGATCGCGACCCAGTCCTCCCACATACCCCGATACGCGGCGAGCGCCCCCACCCCCACCGGCGCCACTGTCGGCGTCGCCGCAGGTGAGACCGCCACCGAGGTCCCGCCCGCAGACGGCGACGGCGCCTGCCGCACATCACGCGCACCGCCGCCGCACCCGGCAAGGGCGACACCGGCCACGACGATGACCACTACTCGCCGCATTCGCTCTGCTGATCGATTCACCTGGCACGCTGCCCGTCCGTGACCTGTACCGACCGCAGTGTTGTAACCCCACCACCCACGGCCACGGCAAGAGAGACAAACATCTCACAGCCGGCGAGAAATCCATTCCCTACAATGCGCGATTCGCCGCGAAGAGATTACGCACAGAAACAATCGCCGATCTCGGTCACGTCGCCGCCGCTCGCCCCCGCCGCGACTCCGTCGTTGCGGCGCCGCAGCCGAACGCGGGGTGCCGCCATCGTCCTCACGGGACAGTCAGGCTCGCCTCCGCGCCAGCAGATCGTGCACGGAGAGTCTCAAGGCGAGACCGCTCCCTCGTCACGTTCTCCGTGTCATCTGCCGCAACAGGCAGAAAATTTTTCGGCCCTCACCTCGGCCCCGACGCCCCGCTCAGAGGTCGCCGACCAGCGCGACGCCCAGAGCAGGCCACCGTGCGTCGTCGCCGTTCACTCTGTCGGCGGCCGGGAACCCGCCGGCCGGATTCCAGGCCGGCGGCCGGGCGGGACTGACACCGCGACGAGAGGTCACGGCGCCCCGACAGGGAACCGCCGAGCAGATCGCCGCGGACACCGGTACCACGGTGGTGCGCCGGTCGGTCGGGGTGGTAGTCACCGAGATGGTGCTCCTGGTGGCTTTCCGGATGGCTCACAGCTCGGTGTCCTGGGCGTGCGGTGGGCAAGCAGGTCACGGGAACGCTAGAACGAATGAACGGTAGTGTGCTGCCATGCCCGATTCCTCGGACGATTTTCCGCTTCAGGGCCTCGTTGACCATCTGATCTTGCAGATTGACGAGGGTGCCATCACGGGCGTCGAGCTCTACGACGCGGTGGCAGCGCACCTCGAGAAGAAGGATCTCCGCCAGCTTCCCATCTACGGGAAGTTGGTGCAAAACGCCGTACTGGTAGACGGAGAGTCCTGCCTCCGCCCGGTGACCGTTCAGGGAATAATGCGGGCGGTGCAGAAGGCCGGGCCACCGGTTCGGGCACAACGTCCGAGGGCCGACAGCGGGGACGCATCACGACACGGACAGGCAGCGCACGTCGCTCGTAGGGACGAGCCGGTGCTGACGCACGACGGCGATTGGGACCACGGACTCGTCGACGACGAGGCCAACGAGATCGCCGAAGGCACCCCGCCGGACGTGCTGCGGGAACACGCAGGAATCTTCGAGGAGTTCGTGGCGGCCGGCGCCTTGACAGTCGATGATCTATCTCGGGCCGTGGATGCCTATTACCACGACGGTGATCTCCAGCGCGATCCACGGTACGACGTCCTTGTGGCATGCCAGGTGGTGCGCGAGGGTGAGGGCCGGATGCGTCCGGCTGTCGTACGAGCCGTGCAGATCGCTATCGGGCGGTCCACGGCGCGTGCGACCGTGACCGGCGAGACGGCCGAGCCCACGGCGGAGACATGACCGCGGCGGGGGCGCCGGTCAGCGGTACTTCCACAGGTTGGTCGTGTCGGCCTTGCTGAGGTCGAGCTCGGCGAGCACGCCGTGGTGGTCACTCGCCCCGGCCGGGGTGTCGAGGACCCGGTAGCCGGTCAGGGCCGGGGCCAGCGGAGCGGAGACCCAGATCTGGTCGATCCGGTCGTCGCGGCCGGTGCGGGCCAGGAGTTCCTCCTGCCCGGTGCGCTGGTAGAGCGCCCAGGCCGCGTCCACATAGCCGCTGCGTGCGAGGATCGCGGCCACCCGCCGGTCAGGGACGGGGTGCCCGTCCGGCCCCGCCATGGTGCGGGCCGCGAGGTTGTAGGGCCGCATCGCCGTGTAGTCGGGCTCCGGCCCGGCGATCGGCGGATAGTTCACGTCACCGCCGACGATGGCGAATGGGCCGTATTTGTAGCCGCGTGTCGCGATCAGCTTCGCTTCGGCCAGCGCCTTCTCGGGGCTGTGCGGATCGAGGTGAAAAGGGACGACCGCCAGTGGCCGGGGCAGCTCGGCGACATCGAACACCCCGACGCCGAACCCGTGCAGGGTGCCCTGGGCCCAGTCGGTGTTCCAGCGCCGCCACCGGCCGACGGTCGCGTTCCGGTAGAGCAGCGCCGGGCGGATCCCCGTGGACGACGGAGGCAGCGGGCAGGCGTCCAGGTCCAGATCGTTCATCGCCCGGCCCAGCTGGCGATGCCCATACCGATCCCAGTCCGTCGCCTCCTGCAGCAGCAGGAGATCCGGCCGGTGAGTGCCGATGCGTTCCGCCAGCGCGGGCCAGCGGTCCTGCGGATCACCATCCCCGCTGGCCAGACCTCCCCCGGCGAGATTCTGCGAGATCACCGTCAACATGTGGTCCTCCCTTTCAGGGTCACCGGCCACCCAAGGTGAGGCGGCGGATCGGGCATTTCCTTGTCGGCGACGGCTTCGGTCTGCCCACGCCTTGGATCCTTCCAGGCGTCACCCCACCCCCGTCGGTCAACAGTGCCCGCCTATTCTTCGAGGTAGGCGATCAGGTGGGGATCAGCTTTCCTGTTGATGAGCAGCCAGTCAGGGATACCAGTGCCGTCCCGCAAGACAGGTACCAGGATGCGCAGATCGTTGACCGGGACACGGGCAAACATGCCGACGCCGTCGCGAGCCTGCCCGAGAGTGCTCATCTGGCTGATCGCCGCGGTGCACGGCGTGGCGCTCGACGCCAGGTGGCGTAGGGTCTGCGCCTCATCGTCGGTGGCGACGGTGCGCACGGTGGTAGCGGGATAGGCGCGTCTGATACGGCGGCGAAGGTCCTGCTCGTAGGCGTCATGCCCGTCCGGAGCGTAGACGGAGACGATCGTGCACGAGCCCAGCCGCGCCGGCGCACGCCACGGCGACACCGGTGACCATGGCGGCAGCAACGCGAGCAGGGTGACCGCCGTACCAGCCACCAGGATGATCAGCCATCGGTGCGCATCGCCGCCGCGGGAACCGCCCGCGTGTGACATGAGGTCTCCTTCGCCGCGTCGATCAGCGTTGAGGTGGTGCGACGACCTTCGCTGTTCCGACGACGGCGTCGTACTCGCCTATGATCCGGTCGGTGGGTATGCGGGACGGGAAACTCACCACGCGCCCGGATTCTTTTTCGATCACCCGCCCGAGGCTGCCGACGAAGGCGTCGCCGAGGTGACCGTTCTCGTTGATGATCCATCCCTCACGGAACTCTATGAGGCTCCAGGGTCGAGTCGGATCGCTGCTCGGCCGTCCGAGGAGCACGACCGCGATCTCCCGGGCTCTATTCGTGTCAATCACCGATGTCCTCCGGATATCCCCGGTCGACGGTGGCGTTGTAGTCGGTCAGGATCCGGGAGGGCGGGACCCGCGACGGAAAGACCATCACCCGCCCGGTATCCCGTTCGATGACCCGTCCCGCGACGCCCGCGTGTTCTTCACGCAGGTGAGCCGTCTCGTTGATCAGCCAGCCTTGGGGGAACTCCTGGAGTTTCCAGGGTTGCTGCGGGTCGTCGGCGGGCCGGCCGAGCAGTGTGGCGGCGATCTCTCGTGCCTGTTGTTCGTCGATCACAGCTCACGGTCCGAGGCGGCGAGGAGGGCGGCGCCGATGAGCGGTCCGTCCGGTCCGTAGGCGGCGGGGGTGAGAACGGCCCGGTCGGCCAGGCGGGGGACCGCGCGCTGCCGTAGGGTGCGCTGGGCGGCGCCGAGGTAGCCGCTGTCCGGACCGGCGGCGCTGAGGGCGGCCTGCGCGAGCCCTCCACCGATGGTGATCGCGTCGGGGGCCAGAATGTTCAGGACGGTCGCGGCGGAGACCCCCAGCCAGTAGCCGGCGGCTTCGAACGTGCGGAGGGCTGCGGGGTCGCCGTGTTGGGTTTTGTGGACGAGTTCGGCCACGGTCGGGACCCTTGTCCGCGCGGTTGGGGGGGTGCGCCGGGGCGCGGCGGGCTGCGGGGGCTGGTAGCCGCGGCGGACGGCCCGCGCTCCGGCGAGGGTTTCTACGCAGCCGGTGCGGGTGCAGGAGCAGCGCACCGTGCTGACCGGGTCGACGAGGATGTGGCCAAGGCCGGCCGGGCCGGGGGGTGCGCCCTGCGCGAGCTGTCCTCCTAGGGCGATGCCGCCGCCGATTCCGGAGCCGAGCGTGAAGTGGATGTGGGTTCCGGTGTGCCCGCGTCGCTGGTATTCCGCCCAGGTCGCGGCGGCGCCGTCGTTGACGACGTGGACCCGTCCGCGTAGGTCGGGGTGGACGCCGGTGAGCAGGCTGGGCCAGTGCACGCGGGTGTATCCCTGGATCGCCTCGGCGCGGATCACGGTGCCGTCGGTGTCGACGGCGCCGGTGGTCGCGATCGCGACCCGGTCGACGTCGACGGTGCCGGTCAGCGCCGGGAAGAGGCGTTCCAGCAGCGCGTGGAACGTCGGCTTCGGGGGCAGCCGCAGCACCGGCAACGGGATGCTGATCGTGCACGGCGGGCCGGTGTCGACAATCGCCTGTTTGATCGTCGACGCGCCGATATCGATAGCGTGGACTTTCATCGGTGCACCAGCGTCCAGATGCCCACAGCGATCATCCCTCTGGTCAGGGTGTTTCTCGTTCCCGCGATCACGGCGATCCTGATCTCCCGGTGGTAGCCCTGCCGCATGGCCTGGCGGATCAGGTCCGCGTACCACGCGAAGACCAGCCCCATCCCCACACACACCGCCACCACGACTCCCGCACCGGTGAGCGTCATCCCGGTCCCTCCTCTCGTTCCCGCACGCGGCCCTCGCCGTGGGTCGTCGCGAGCGCCGCGCGGTACCGCTCGTAGAGATCACCGGCCCGTAGACTGCGCCGCCAGAAACCAGTCAGCACCCGCCGGTCCAGATCGCAATGCGCCGCCGCGAACGTCAGCGGCGCCGCCCCGGCCAGGCCCACGAGCCGCCCCCGATCCTGCGTGTCGATGTCCGCCATCACGCCCCCTTTCTCTGGCGTGAGGCCGCTCTGCCCGTAGGGGCGACGGACAGAGCGGCCCGTCTCCTACCGGAACACGATCATGGACAGGAGGAGGACGGCGCCCAGGCCAGCAGCGACGCACACCAGCCCCCAGCCCGTCTGGCCGGCTTCGTCGACCTCCCTGCGTACTTCCGGGTCCATCTCCTCCCACCGCTCGCCGTCGTCCACGACGGCTTCATCCGCGGATCGGTGTGCTGCCGCTGGCGTGGGCGAGGAGCCGCGTGTACACCTGCGGTGTCGTCGTGTCGGACCCGAGCCGCGAGGTATCGGGCCCGTGGAAGCCGCTCGACCCGATCGGCAGCAGGGTCAGCTCATCGGCGAGGTAGCGCAGCCGCCGCCGGGCGTCCTCGTCGTGGTCGGGATGGTCGACCTCGATGCCGACAAGCCCCCGCGCGGCCAGGTCCGCCAGGAACTGCACGGACAGCGGGGCGCCGTCCGGCGCGCACGGGTGCGCGAGCACGCCGACGCCCCCGGCGCCACGGACCACGGTCAGGGCCTCGGTGACCTCGGGCCGCCACATCGGGGCGTGGAACGGGCCGCCGAGCCAGTCCGGGCCGAACGCGACGTCGACCGAGCTCACGATGCCCGCGGCGACCATCGCCGCCGCGATATGCCGACCGCCGACCGACGCGCCCCCCGCGACCGCGGCTACCTGCGGCCACTCGATCGGATGGCCCTCGGCCCGCAGCAGGCCGACGGTACGTCGTGCCCGCAGCTCCCGGCTGTCCCGGACACGGCCGAGCAGGTCCGCGAGCGCCCGGTCCTCCCGGATGAACAGGTAGGCGAGCAGATGCACCTCCCGCCCGCGTCCTGCGACCTGCGCACGGCAGGAGATCTCCACCCCGGGCACCAACGTCATCCCCGCCGGCAGCGCCGCCGCCGCCGGCTCGATCCCGCCGGTCGTGTCATGGTCGGTGATGGCAAGGACCCGCAGCCCGGCCGCGGCGGCGTGGGCCACCAGCTCCTGCGGCATCAGGCTGCCGTCCGACGCCGTCGTATGCGTATGAAGATCAATCACTTTTCCGGGCCCCCGGTACCGGTATTCGGGTCCACGCGCACACGCAGGAACGTCCCCATCACGGTCGCGGTCGCGCCGGTCCCGTCGTGGCTCTCGATCCGCATACGCGTACCGGGTTGGACCTGCTCCGCCGTGGACACCCACAACAACCCCCCGTCCTCGATGTCGTGGAGGTCGTCCCAGACGGCTGCGGCCGGTCGGCGGCGGGCCGCCGCGACGACGGCGCGGGCCAGCTCCAGCGTGCGCTCCACGGCCCCGCCCACCGCCACGCGCAGCTCGATCCTGTAGCCCGCGCGACGCTGCCCCACCGACCCACCGTCCCTGTTCATGGCAGCCGCCGGGCCCGCATGCACACCATCGGCGTACGTAACGTCAACGCGCCGTGCAGATCCACGGCCCGGTGGCAGGCGGCCCGGTAGCGGCGCGCCGCACGCTCGTCGAGGGAGGACCGCACGGCGGCGAACGGAGCCGGCGCCACGGGTGTCGCCGTGTGCAGATACGCGTCGACGGCGGGATGGTCGAGGTGCGCCGTCAGGTGAATCACGTCGACGCCCTCGGAGTGCAGGCCCGCCCGGCCGGTGTCCATCACGGCGTGCATGGCCTCCCAGCCGTGACGGGTCTCCACGTCCACCGCGTCGCTGAGCGCCCGTGCCACCTGCCCCACCTCCTCGCTGGTGAGACTGGGCAGGTCACAGCCGTGATGACGCAGGTGCCCCAGCTCGACGTTGAACACGATCTGCCCGTGTGGGGCGAGCACCCGACGTGCCTCGTGCACCAGCAGCACGGGATCCGCGGGGTGGATGCCGTAGCCGGCGACCATGTCCATCGCGCCGTCGGCCACGGGCAACCCCGCCTTCAGGTCACCTACCACCCGGCCTGCCCCGCCACCGTCTGTCTCGGCGTCGCCGAGCGACGGAACGACCGCCACGACCTGCGCGGCCCGCCCTGTCGAGGCGAGGACGCCCGACAGCAGCGGCACGCCTCCCGCCGGCAGCAGCATCAGCAGCCGAGGCACCCGCCCGCTCACCGCTTGACGGCGACCGCGCCGTAGGCGCTGACCTGCGCGTCGGGCACGGCTGCGAGACCGGGATCGTCCGGGTGCCAGCGGTGCACGGGCACCAGCCCGGGTTCGACCAGTTGCAACCCGTCGAAGAATCTCATGATCTGGGCGTGTGAGCGGGGGTGGATGGCGACGCCGCGCTGCCGGTACACCTCGGCCGCCCGTTCCACGTCGGGGTTCAGGTCGCTCGCCGCATGGCTGATCGTGAGGTGGCTGCCTGAGGGCAGCCGCTCGACCAGCCGTCGCACGATGCCCTGCGGGTCGTCGTCGTCTCCCACGAAGTGCAGGATCGCGATCAGCGAGAGGGCGACCGGCTGGGCGAGATCCAACGTGTCGGTCAGCTCCGGCGCGGTCAGGATCCGGTCGACGTCGCGTAGGTCAGCGTCCAGGTAGGCGGTGCGGCCCTGCGGGCTGCTCGTGAGCAGCGCGCGGGCATGGGCCAGCACGATCGGGTCGTTGTCCAGATAGACGACGCGGGCGGTCGGGATCGCGTCCTGGACGACCTCGTGCAGGTTCGGCGACGTCGGGATACCCGTGCCAGCGTCGAAGAACTGCCGCACCCCAAACTGTGCGACCAGCCGCGCCGCCCGGTGCAGGAACGCCCGGTTCTGCCGGGCCGCGACCGGCAGATGCGGAAACGCCGCCACCGCCGCCTCCACCGCCACCCGATCCGCCGGGAAGTTGTCCTTGCCGCCCAGGAGGAGGTCGTACATCCGCGCGGCGTGCGGCCGGTCCAGATGCAGATCCACCGGCGACACCTGCGCGGCAGCAGGCGACGCCCATCCCTGCTCCGTCATGGCTGGCCCTGTAGCACCGGCACGGATCGTGTCGGCGAAGGTTCTCTGTCCGACGGGGCCTCGTTCACCAGCCATAGCTCCAGCCGATCGTCGTCCTCGACCCGCATCTCCCGTGGTTCGCCGGGGTCGACCTCACGCAGCCCCGCTCTGGTGGTGGCGACCAGGGTGTAGAGCGGGGCGACCGCTGTCACGAGCACGGGCGCCACCTGGCGCAGCATCGCCTTCACCTCGGCGGTGACCACGGTCATGAGCGTGTCGATCTGCTCGGCGGTGAGGATCCTGAACACGGCGGCGAGCGCAATGTCCCCGTTGATCCCGTGCTGCGCGAACAAGGCGCCGCGCGCCTCGTGCACCTGCCGGCGGTGTTCCAGCGCGGTCGGTGTCAGCGACTCCGGCGTCAACCGGACCTGCTCGGCCGACACCATGAGCTTCACGGCCAGCCCGTGCTGGACCCGCCGGTAACGGGCCTGCACCGCCAGCAACTGCCGGATCTGCCGATCCGACAGGTCGACCTCGTCCGCGTTGTCGAGGAGCTGGCCAAGGAGATCCTCCGGCGCCGTGCAGCGCGGCGTCGGATCGAACAGGCCGCCCCGATGTGGGGCGACCTCGTAGTACGGCGGCATGAGGTTCCGATCATGTTGGGAATGTCCTGGGAGCCCGTCCGCCCAGCACCACGCGGCGGCGGGACGGGCAGACGGGGAGGCCGACGGCGCCACCAAACTCACGTTGGGTGACGGCGGCGGCACAATCGTGACGTAGGACTGCCAGGTGGTACAGGGCCGAGTACTGACCTTCCCCTGCCCTTTCACTGCACTTCGCGCCCGGTTGATGCCGGGAGTGTCAACGTCCGGTCACACGTGCTGGCAGACTCCAAGGTCATGGAGCTTGACGGTCAGCCTGCCCCGCCCGACGTTGTCCAGGCGCTGGGCCTCACCAACTACGGCCACTTCACCTCCATGCGCGTCGAGGACGGGCGGGTACGCGGCCTGTCTCTGCACCTGGAGCGGCTCGTCCGGGACTGCCGCGCGCTCTTCGCCGCGGACCTGGATCCAGACCGGGTGCGGAGACTGGTTGCCGATGCTGTTCGGGGCCGGTCGGGAGCGTTCGTCGTTCGGGTCACCGTTTTCGATCCCAGCCTCGACCTGGGGCATCCCGGTGCGGCCTTGACGCCGCGTATCGGGATCACGTTCCGTCCCGCCGCGGCTGCGGCACTTCCACCGCTGCGTCTGGGAAGCCGGCAGTACCGCCGCGATCTACCCGCTGTCAAGCACGTGGGGCTGTTCGGCCCGCTGCGTGAGCGCCGGGCTGCTCAACTCGCCGGCTACGACGATGCACTGCTGGTCAGTAAGGAACAGGTTCTCGAAGGGCCGACCTGGAATATTGGCCTGTACGACGGACAGAGTGTCGTCTGGCCGGATGGCGAGGTACTTCCGGGAGTCACTATGACCCTCCTCCAGCAACGTCAGCCCCACAAGACTGTACCGGTGTACGTCGACGCACTCGATGCATTTCAGGCCGCGTTTGCAACCAATACCTCGATCGGGATCCGGCCGATCCGCGCGATCGACAAAGTCGAGTTTCAGGTGGATCACCCGATCTACGAGGTGCTACGCGCCGCATACGCGGCGGTGCAACTGGATTCGCTGGGGTAGCCCAAGCCACCATGACCACCATCATCCGTTGGACTGGACGCGAGATCCGGGCACTTCGCGAAGCCAGGCGCATGAGCATTACCGCGTTCGCGCATCATCTGGGGGTCGCCGAACGCACGGTCTCCAAGTGGGAGGCGGGTCGCGAGGCCATTACCCCTCGCCCGGTGAACCAGGAGGCTTTGGATACGGTCCTGCGGCGCTCCCCTCCCGAGGTGCGAGACCGATTCGTCTCTCTCATCGGATCGGTCACCACCAGCACCCCCAGCACTCATGACATCGCTCCTGTTGACGAGGCCGACACCAGCCAGACACGCCACCCCGTGGACGGCAAGCTCATGATCCACGTCGGCGAGGGCGAGTTCATGTCGGGGGCTGCCGGCGAGAAGCTGTGGATTCCCTCATATTGGATGGATGCGCATCCAGTGACGAACTCTGACTACGCGCGCTTCATCGCCTCCTCGGGATACCGACCCCCCAGACACTGGCCCGCGGGTGAATGCCCGCCGGATCTCGCCCGCCACCCGGTGGTCTGGGTCACCTGGCACGACGCGGCGGCCTACGCCGACTGGGCCGGAAAAACACTTCCCACGGATCGCCAGTGGGAGAAGTGCGCCCGCGGCCCGTACGGCACGAGATATCCGTGGGGAAATTCGGAGACAACAGCGAAAGGGAATTTCCGAGAGTCCGGCATCGGCTCCACGACCCCGGTGGACCGCTACCACAGTGGTGTGAGCCCCTACGGGGCATACGACATGTGCGGCAACACCTGGGAATGGCTCTCCACCGAAACCGAGCCCGGACGCCGTGGGCTGAAGGGCAGTGCCTTCACCAGTCCTTTTCGCCGAGCAGAGCCCTCACGTTTCAACGACGCATCGACCGGCATGCTGGACGACGACACCGGGTTTCGCTGCGTCAGTATGGAGATTCCCGCACCAACAAACTAGGGTCGATCGTCTTTCGACACCGGGCGTGGGTCCTGGGTGGCGGAGGAGCCCTTCGGTCAGGGGGCGCACGACCGGCCAGCGCCTCCGGGGTCAGCCGCACCTCGTGGGCGGCCAACGCCAACTCCACATCCAGCCCGTGCAGGCCCGCCCGGTAGTCACGCTGCACCCGCAGCAGCATCCGGATCTGCTCGTCGGTCAGGCCGATCTGATCGGCCTCGTCGAACAGCCGGCCGATCAGATCGGTTGGCGCCGTGCTCCGCGGCGCCAGGTCCAGCAGCCCACCCCGGTGCGGAGCGGACTCGTAGTAGGGAGGCATAGACAGGTTCCGATCATGTTGGTGGGAAGGGAGTCGGACGGTGGAACCTCCCCGCCCGCGGTTGGGGAATTGCCGGTCGGCACCGCAGGCGGGGAGGGGCATGGCGCCTCCGGCAGTGAGCCGGCGGCTCGGTGGTGCCTAGCTCTCCGACCGTTCCCGCCCCGTGGAGAGCAGCCAGGGGACCAGGGTGTCCGCGACAGTCGGGGCTCCAGCGACGTCGCCCCGCCCGTGTCGTTGCCGACGCCGTGTGAGGGCTTCCCCGGGCACCCGGATCGGCAGAGACGGCAGCTCCTCGCAACCGGCCGCGGACTCTCCCTCGCCGGTCGGGGTCGGGGTAGGCGGGTCCGGTAGCACTGACGCTCCTCCCGGGATTCGATGCGTGCGCATACGCGCTGGTAGAGCCATGACACACTGGGACACGAGATCGCCACAGAATGAAATTTCCGCGCGCACGCGCACCGGGTGCGCACTGACACCGCACCGGGATCGCACTCGCACCGCACCGGCGCCGCACTCGTTCCGCACTGAGTGCGCACCGAGCCGGGTGCGCCCCGGAGGGGAGGACGACGGGCCATGCCACCGGAGCCGGCACCTGAGCCCACGGGGGCGCTTCTGGAACTCAGCACGCTCCTCAAGCAGCTCATCGTCGAGGCCAATACGAACATCACCAGACTCGCCGAGACGATCGGTTCGCCCCGTCAGCAGGTGTCTCGCGCTGTCAACGGCCGGGAAGTCCCCTCGATCGATCTCGCGGAGAAGCTTGATCCCGCGTTGGACGCCGACGGTAGAGTCCTCGCTCTGCGGGAACGGGCAGACCGGGAGCGCAGAGCCCGTAACATCGGCGCGATCCTCCCCGCGGACGACGCGCCCCAGCCAGCCGTCAACCCGCAGGCGCCGCTGGCATCACCACCAGACTCGGCCCTGGGGCGTGCCGTGACGGCAGTCGAGGTGAACCTTTCCCGTGATGGACGTCCCGCCGCCGCGGGGGTAACAGCGGGAGACGGCGCGTGGATCAGGACGCTCTTCTCGCCGGAGGGCGCGATCCAGCCAGCTCCTGAACGTCAGGAGCTGCCAGCATCGACTAACCCTGCACCGCAACGAGGAGCGATGGTTGAAGCGATAGGCACCGCGGGAGCAGCTGCGGGTGGTGGATCGTCCGGGAGTGCGCCGCATGACCGTGGGTATGACCGGCAGACGGAACTGGTGGAGGTGGGTGTACGGCTGCGGTATTTCGCGACGCCGACGGTCCCTTCGTCGTTCCTGGACTACCTAGACGACGTCGTCGAGGACTGTGTCGCCTCCTACGAAGCTCGCGGCCCGGCCGCGCTGATGCCCCTGATCGTGCGGCAGCGGAACGAAGTGCAGACCCTCATCGAGGGATGGCAGCCGGCCCGAGCCCGCCAACGCCTCCTCCGTGTCGCCTGCCGGCTGTCAGGGCTGGCCGGATACATGGCGGTGAACCTCGGCGATTTCCGGCTCGCGCGAGCGTATTGCGCGGAGGCGTTTACCCTCGCGCGGGTAGCCGAGGACGACAACCTGGCAGCCTGGGTGCGGGGTACGGAAAGCCTGTGCGCCTACTACGCCGGCGACTACCGACGAGCGCGGGACCTGGCACGTGAGGGGCAGACCTACGCCGCGGGCGGGCCGCAGGCCATCCGCTTGGCCGTCAACGGCGAAGCCCGCGCGCTGGGCCATCTCGGCGACCGCGACGGAGTACGGGAGGCTGTGGGCCGCGCCTTCCAACTCGCCGGGAACGCCGAGCTTCCCGCGGGCATGACACCGTGCACATCCTTCGGCGTCTACAGCCTGGCGCGGATCGCGGCGAACGCGGCAACCGCTCACCTCGCCGTCGGGCACACGGCTCTCGTGCAGAGCTACGCCCAGACCGCCACCGCCATGGCAGGCGTCGACCGCTCCCCCTGGAGCGACGTCCTCATCTCCCTCGACGTCGCCACCGCCCTGGCGACCGGCGACGACGCCGACCCCGAGCACGGCGCGGCACTCGGCATCGAGGCGCTCACCCGCGCTGGCACTCAGCCCATCGAATCGATCCGCCAACGCGGCCGGGAACTCGCCCGCCGCACCACACCCTGGCGTTCCCTACCCGCCGTCGCCGACCTCGCCGAGATCACCCAGACCCTCAGCCGCCGGCCGCTACGGTGAGCGATCCGGTCCGCGACGACTGGGAACGCTTCCGGGCCCAGGACAGGATGACCGATCACTGGGACCGGCCCGGCTGGACCCCGGGCCGGCGTAGCTTCCACTGGTTCCTGACCTTTGACAGCCCCGCCCTATGCGACCTCGCCGCGACCTGCCAGGAGCAGCTACGCACGGCCGACTACCTCGATCCCGTACCCGCCGACGGGCTTCACCTGACCCTGCGCCGGCTCGCGTTCACCGACGAGATCGACACCGCCACCGTCGCCGCGATCAACCGGCAGGTGTCCGACCAATGCCGACACCTGCCGTCATTCCCGCTGCGGGTCGGCCCGCTGGCCGGGTCGCGTGGCGCGATCCGCTTCACCGTCACCCCCTGGGAACAGCTGATCGAACTCCGCGGCATCCTCGACCAGGCAGCAGCCGCATGCGGGCTACCCGACTCCCCACGGCGATTTCGCCCGCACATCGGCATCGCCTACTGCAACCGCGACGTTCCCACCATGCCGATCATCCGCCAGATCACCGCTCTACGTGATCTACCGCCGATCGAAATCCAGGTGGAAGACCTACACCTGGTACAGCTGTACCGCCATGGCCGAACCTACCGCTGGGGCACCGAGGCCATCGCCCCGCTCTCCACGCCCGACCTGCCCACCGGCGCACACCGGTCTGAGTTCCGCCAGATCAATGCTCAGCCCCTACACGGCCCTACCCATGATCGCGGACGTGCGGGAACGCCTCCACCACGTCCGGCCCCTCCGGGCGCTGCGGCGGTCGTATGACCGCGCTGCGCTTCGGTGAGCCCACCACCATCACCATCCCCACCGTGATTACCCGGCGGCTGATCCTGCGCTGCTGGCAGGCCCGCGACGTCGCCCCCTACACCGCGATCGCCGCCGACCCGGAGATGTCCCGCTACACCGGCAGCCCCCGCACCGAAACCGCCGTGTGGGACATGGAAGCCGCCCTCACCGGACACTGGCATCTGCGCGGCTTCGGCATGTGGGCCCTCGAAGACCGGACCAGCGGGAAGTTCGTCGGCCGCGCCGGCCTGTACGAGGAGCCCGGATGGCCCGGCATCGAAGCCGCCTGGACGATCCGCCGCGACCGCTGGAACCAGGGCCTCGCCACCGAAGCCGGCCACGCCGTTCTAACCTATGCATTCGACCACGTCGGAGCAGACCGTGTCGTCTCCCTGATCCACCCTGACAACGCGGCATCGATCCGGGTCGCGACCAAACTCGGCTTCCACGCCACCGGCAACCAGTTCCGCGGCGACGACATCTACACGATCACCCGCATCCCGCACGGACCGAGAGCCCATCCCGCCGAAAGGAGCACGACCGGCCATGCCACCTGAACCCACGGGCGCGCTCCTGGAACTCAGCACGCTCCTCAAACACCTCATCGTTCGCGCAGGAACGAACGTCACGCAACTCGCCGAGAAGATCGGTTCCACGCGCCAGCAGGTTTCTCGTGTCGCCGGACGGCGCCGGCACGGGCGTGCCTCTACCACCATCAGACGGACCCTCTATGCGCTGGTGCTGAGGAAGTCGCGGACGGCGGGTACATCCCGGTGCGGGGTGAGCCGGTCGCGGATGTCGTCGAGTGCGTCGGAGGGGCGCGAGGAGTTGACGCTGCTGTTCTGGTGGAAGGCATCGGTCGCGGCGGCGCAGGCGGCGTCGAGGTCACCGAGTTCGAGGTGGGCCCGGGCGGATCGGGTGAGGTAAAGCAGGTTGTCGCGTAGGTGCATGGTGGCACCGGGCTCGGCCTGCTGTGCGGCGGTGAAACTGTGCAGGGCACGGCGGGGGTCGCCGAGATCGAGGGCCGAGGAGCCGGCCAGCATCTCGATCTCGCCTTCGGTGATGGAGTAGGCCCAGGGCGGGTCGTCGTCGCGGACGCCTTGGGCGTAGGCGTCACGAGCGGCGTTGAACTCGTGAGCGCAGCCCTTGAGGTCTCCGGTTTTGGACAGCGCCCGGCCGGCGCGGGCGTGAAGCAGCGCGCGGACGCGGGGGGTGGTCGAACCTGTGACGCGGTCCTGGGCGGTCCGTACGAGGTTCACGGCGTCCTGCGGGTTGCCTATGGAGTAGGTCTGGATGGCCATGAAGTTCATGGTGTTGGCGCCGACTTCGGTGTCACCCACGGAGGCGGATGCGCGGAGGGAGGTGATGTAGAAGCGTTGGGCCTGCGCGTGCTGGTCGGCGTCGAAGTGCAGCCAGCCGCATATCCGGGAGGCTTCGGCGAGGGCGGAGAACAGACGGCGGCTGACGGCGCTGTCGTAGGTCGCGTTGCAAGCGATGCGTTCGAGGAGGCGGTATTCCGCGGTGGCCGCTGGGAGCAGTTCTCTGCCGCTGAGGACGTCGTCGAGGTGTCGAAGGTCGTCCAGCCGGTTTTCGAGCCGGGTCATCACGTCTGGGTCGAGACGGCGGCCGGTGGCGTTGAGGGGAATCAGCGGGGCCCCGACCGCGTCGCTCCAACTGATCGCGATGCCAGTCAGCGCGGCACCACTGGAGATCAGGAATGCCCGTCGGTCCATGGAGCCTCCCCGAGCGGTGGCCGCTACCGATGCCACCGTACCCGCGGGGGTCCAGGGGGTGTCGAGCACCGGGCGGTCGTCGGGGAAGGCGAGCAGGAGAAAGTCGGGCCAGCCGAGTTCCGTGACGGCCGCCGGTGGGATGCCGTGGAGGCGGGCCATCGCGTAGCGGGTGGGTTCGTCGGGATCGTTGACGCCAGTCTCCCAGCGGGAGACCTTCTCCCGACGTTTGGCCATCCGGCCGTAGCCGAGCGCGTGGTGTGCGTCGTCGAGCCGGTCCAGGTACTTCACGGCGGTCAGGTCCAGCGCGGAGCGCAGCGCGGTCAGCGGGTGTTGTAAGAGCGATTGGGCGGACATCTCAGCCCCTCTCACGCAACGCCACCTTTGGTGATTCGCACGGTAGTCACTCACCCCGCCGTCGGGGAGCGGTTCGGTTCAGGCTCGGCAACAGCGCAGCAACAGGTTTCGCCTTCCTCAATCAGGGTGGTCGGCAGTGCCATGGAGGCAGCCGTACACGCCGTGTGTAGGAGGGAGCGCCGATGGGAGAGCTGGACGCGCCGCTGGTCTCGGTCGTGGTGAGTGCCCGTGGGAACACCTCGCGGCTGCGGAACCTGCTTGATGCCCTCGCCCACCAGAGCCTGCCCGCTGACCGGTTCGAGGCGGTGATCGTGGACAACGATCTGCCCGGACCGATCCGCCCGGTTGCCGACGCGGTGAGGAAGAGCGACTGGCCGTTCGCGGTGCGGGTGCTGTACGAGCCGACGCCGGGGCTGAGCGCGGGACGCAACCGCGGGATCTGCGCAGCCCGGGGCCGCTATGTCGCCATCACCGATCCGGACATCACACCCGAGCCGGAGTGGCTGCGAATCCTCCTGACCGCGATCGAGGAGGAGAAGGTGTTCGCCGTCGGTGGCCGCACCGTCGTGGAGTATCCCGGCGGCGCGGCGACCGCGCTGACGAAGGCCCTACGAGAGTGTCACGGTGCGGTGGACTGGCCCGATCATCGGGAGCCGGCTGTGTGGCCGTACTGGGTCACCGGTTGCAATCTGCTGTTCGAGCGTCAGACCGCGCTCGACGTCGGCCTGTTCCGCACCGACCTGGGGCGACGGGGTCGGTGGCTCGGAGACTGCGAGGACCTGGAGTTCGTCGACCGTGCCCGCCAGGCCGGTCACGACACCCTGATCGAGCCGTCCGCCGTCGTCTCTCATCCCGTCTCTCGGCCGGAAACGACGCTGCGCTACTTCGTCCGCCAAGGCGCCGGCCATGGGGTGTGCGTCGCACGGATGCACCTCAGCGTTCGTGTCGAGCCCGCCGCGATCCAGGCCGGACGAGAGGCCGTGCACCAGGCCGTGAACGGACTGGCCGCCGGATGGGGATTTTTGGACGGCTCGCGTGCTGTGGAGTCGGCCCGCGACCTGGCCCGCATCGGGGCTTATCACCTGGAACGCGGACGTCTGCGGCTGCTCGGTCGCCGTGCGATCACGCTCGCCGCCATGCCCGTCCATAAGACCTTGGAGACCTGCTGATGGACGTCATCACGACCGCGGGGCTGTACCCCGCCGCCAGCGAGAACGCTGTCGAGGTGATCGAGCGGAAGGGTTCCGGCCACCCCGACACCCTCGCTGACGGCATGGCAGAGGCGATCTCCCGCGCCTACAGTGCGTACTGCCTGGACCACTTCGGTGCGATACTGCACCACAACACCGACAAGCTCGCCCTGCTCGGCGGCAGCGCCGATGTGACGTTCGGGCATGGTGAGATGACCGCCCCGATCCAGGTACTGGTCAATGGACGGATCACCGCGGCGCTGGGCGCGGATTCCATCCCCGTCGAGGACATTGTCACCACGGCGGCCCACGACTTCCTGGGCGCCGCGCTGCCCCTGCTGGACACCAAGCGGTGGGTGCAGGTGAGGCCCCGGCTGACTCAGGCGTCGAGCCCCGGAGCGGTGACCGACGGCGCGAACGCCGATCGGGAAGCGTCCCGGCAGCGCTGGTTCGCCCCGCGGAGCCTGGACGACCTCGCCGAGCGGCACAGGCTGTTCTCCAACGACACCTCGGCCGGCGTGGGGTACTTCCCACTGGGCATCGGGGAACAGCTGGCCAGCGGCATCGAGACGCACCTGAGCAGCGAACTGTTCCGCGCCGAGCACCCCTACTTCGGCACGGACATCAAGTTGATGGTCGTGCGCACCGGTGCCAGCGTCCGCCTGACGGCGTGTGTGCCGCAGATCGCCCGCCACACCCCGAACCTGGAAACCTATGTCGAACGCCGGGCCCTGGCCCGTCAGCTGATCGCGCAGACGGCCGCGCGGATCGCGCCGGGCGCGGACGTCGAGGTCTTCCTGAACACGCGTGACCAGGACCAGCGGCCTGAGCTCTACCTCACGGCCACCGGGTCGTCGGTTGAGTCCGGCGACGAGGGTGTGGTCGGACGAGGTAACCGTTCCAACGGGCTGATCTCGATGTTCCGCCCCTGGTCGGCCGAAGGCGTCTCGGGCAAGAACCCGGTCTACCACGTGGGCAAGCTCTACAACCTGGCCGCCACGGAGGCCGCCCGCCGGATGTACGAGGAGACCGGGTTGGAGTGCGCGGTCGCTCTCGTCTCGCAGTCGGGCCGCGACCTCGCCGACCCCTGGCAGGCCATCGTCCAGACGTCCGGGCCGAAGCCAGTGTTCGTCTCCGACGCCCGCCGGGTCCTCACGAGCGTGATGGGGGACCTGGAGGGCCTGCGGGAGCGGCTGTTGGCTGGGAAGTTGGCCACGGCATGAGCCGCGGCGTTGGGGCCGCCGCCCCGTTTCGGCCGTGTCTGAACCCCGCCGCCCTCTCCGGTGTCGACCTGCCCGATTTCCTCACCTTGGCGGCGGCAGGCGGATTCACGGCGGTCGAGTTGTCCATCCAGCAGGCCCAGGCCATGGGTGCTGGCCGGGTGCGTGATCTGCTGTCCGAGCACGGCCTGACCGTGGCGGCTGCCAGCGGCATCCTGCCCGCTGGGCCTGTGCTGCCCGCGCCGCTGCTGGTCGACACGGCGGCGTACGACGAGCACCTGATGAGCCTTCCCGCCCGGCTGAAGACGTTCGCCGCGCTGGGCTGCCCAGTCGCGACGTCCGTGTTAAATCCGTACTCCTCACTCGGCCAGAGTGAGGCCCTGGCCCTCGCACGGACGAGGATCGCCCACCTCGCGGACACCGCCGCCGAGTACGGCGTGTGCCTCGCGGTGGAGGCCGTGAGCGTCAGAGAGGGACTGCCATCCGAGCTGAATGGACCGCATCCGGTGGCCGCCACCCTGCCCGCCGTCGCCGAACTGCTGCACGACAGCGGAAGTAGGAATGCCGCCGTGCTCGTCGACTCCTTCCACTGGGCGGTCGCGGGAGCCGACCCAGGACACATCACGGCACTCGGCACGGGCGGGGTCGCGCACGTGCAGATCGCTGACGTGCCGCACGTCGGCGCCGCGCATGGGTGGACGGACAGGCTGCGGCTCTTCCCGGGCGACGGTGCCCTGAACTGGTCCGCCTTCGCCAATGCCTTGCATCAGGTCGGCTACCACGGTCCCGCGTCGGTGGAGTTGTTCAACCCGGTCCTACGGGCTCTGCCCGAGGGCGAAATCGCCGCCCGTTCCCATCAGGCGGCCACCGGCTGCTGGATACCCCAGGAGGCAGGCCGATGAGTCTGCGGACCAGGCCATGGCGGCTGGCCGTGGCCGGATGCGGCGCTGCCGCGTTCGGCCTCCACCTGCCCGTGCTCACCTCCAGCCCCGACTTCGACGTGACCGCACTGGCCGACCGTGACACCGCGCGGGCCCGCGCAGCCGCTGCCCGCTTCGCGGTACCCCGCGTCGCGGGGAAGATCGAGGACCTGGTGGACGGTGTGGACATGCTGGTGGTCCTCACCGGCGTCCACCAGGACCTGATCGAAGCGGCCCTCGACGCACAGTTACACGTGTTCACCGAGAAGCCAGTCGGCCTGGATGTCACGGAAACCCGGAAGCTGGCCGACCGCGCGCAGGGGGCGGGGCTGCTGCTGGAGGTGGGGGCAATGCGCGCCCACGATCCAGCGCTACATGCCGCTCTCGCTGCGGTGCCCGAACCCACGGGCGGCTGGCTGATCAAGGCTGACGGTTTCGACGAGGCCGCCCGACGCCGTCTGCTGCCGCCCGGCTTCAGCCCCTACACCTTTGTGGACGACCCGCCGCAGACGATTCCCAGGCAGCTCGCCGACGCGCACCAGGTGACTGCGCTGAAGATCCTGCTGTGGCAGGGCTACCACCTACTGACCGCTCTGACTCTGGCCGTCCCCGGCGTCACCCCGGCCGCATGCACCCTGGATGCCGACGGCCAGTCGCTCCACGCGCTGCTATTCGGACCTGCCGGCCAGCCGTTCACTCTGGTCATCAGCGCAACGGCGCCGGGCCGCTTCTTGGAGCAGATCCACTTCGGCGGCGCCTCGGACACGGCCACGGTCGACTTCGCCCGCCCTTACGAGCCGTCCACCGCGACCCGCGTCACCACCGCCACCGGCGAGCAGAGCGACTTCCCCGACCCGTTCGCCGCCATGTGGCAGGCCGTCAGCGACCGGCTGGCGGGACAGTATCCGGCCGATCTGCCGACCAGCACCGCCCTTGCGGTGCGAGTGGAAGACCTCGCGTTGGGGTTGGCCGGCCTCTGCCGTCCCGGACCGCATCTGCGGAAGGATTGACATGCCCACCGATGCACCTGTCCTCGTCCTCGACGGGCCTCCTGGAGCCGGCAAGACCTCCTTGCTCGCGCGGATGGTGCCCGTTTTGGGCGACGAGTGCCTGTGGTTCACCGAGCCCAACGCACGGCTGAGCGCCGGCCTGCGATCGCCCGTGCATCCATCCAACGCGGGACACAGCCTGTGGTTCCTGCGGCACGAGCTGGACAAGGCCCGCGCCTGCGCCGGACTCGCCGCCGACCCCGCCACCCGGCTGCTGGTCTGCGACCGCAACCACCTCGGCGCCCTGGCCTACTGCTGGGCGACCCGCGCGGAAGACAGCCTGCCGTACCGCGCCGCCCGCGACTTCTACGCCCGCCACATCGCCCCCGCCCTGCCCGAGCAGGTCCTGACCGTGATCATGCTGGTCAGCCCCCGCGAGAGCCTGACGCGCCGCGGGAACGTGGCCGAGCGGCCCCGCTGGAAGCAGTGGTTTGACCAAGGTCTACTGGAGCGACTGCACACCTTCTACACCGACATCGCGCCGGCTCTGTGCCCCACTCCGCCCCTCATCGTCGAGACCGACGAAGCGACCCCGAACACCGTCCTCGCCAAGATCAGCGGACTCCTTGCCGACGCCGGGCTCGGAGACACCGCGGCGACGCTCGCCACCGCTACCGCCCCGGATATCCGCCCGGCGCTGGACCCACGTTTCCTGCCCGTCTATCACGCTCTCGGCGGCCTGGAGAGCTTCGGTCATCCCTTCACCGAGCCGCTCGACCACCGCGGCGGCACGGTTCAGCTGTGCCAGCTCGGCGCCCTGCACCGCGATGCGACAGGTCATACCAAGCTGTGGGACCTGCTGGCCGAACCTGCACGCGGGGCCGCCTGATGACCGCCGCCGCCCCGATTGTGGTCGGCATCAACCTCGGCCACGACGGCGGCGCCGCCCTCATCACCGACACCACGATGGTCGCGATCAGCGAGGAACGCCTCAACCGCACCCGCTACAGCCCCGGCTGGCAGGCCGCCCTCCTGTACTGCCTGCGCGCCGCCGACGTACGGCTGCAGGACGTCGACCTGATCGCGGTCAGCGGCATCGGTCACCACCCGCCCACCGCCGCCGAGACCGGCCTCGCTCACCTCGGCGTCAGCCCGGCGCGGATCGTCCCCGTCGACCACCACCTCAGCCACGCGTACACGGCGTACTGCCTCAGCCCCCACGACGAGGCGACCGTCCTCGTCGTCGACGGCGGCGGCAACCACCACGACACCGAGACCTTCTACGCCGCCACCCGCGACGGCATCCACCGACTCGGCGGCAACCCGCCCACCCGGCCCCGAGCCGCCGGCATCGGTGCCACGTACGAGGCGTTCACGAACTGGCTCGGGTGGCACGAGCAGGAGGCCGGCAAGACGATGGCCCTCGCCTCCTACGGAGACCCGAACGCCCACCACGCCCCGCTGTTCGACGTCACCGACGCCATTGTCCACGGCCGCCTCACCCGCAGCCACGCTCCCGGCGTCGCCGCACTCGCGCAGGAGACGGGCGCCGACTTCGGGCCGCCCGACAGCCGGGGCGACCATCCACGCGGCACCGACGCCGCAGCGTACGTCCAGACCCAGACAGAACAGGCCCTGTGCGCTCTTGCCGAGCAGACCATCGCCGCTACCGGGCTGAGAAACCTGTGCTTCGCCGGCGGCGTCGCCCTCAACTGCGTGGCCGCCGACAAACTCCGGCGACTGGACCCGGTCACCGGATACTTCGCGCCCCCAGCATCCTCGGACCGAGGCCAAGCCCTCGGCTGCGCTCTCTACGCCTGGCACCAGGTGACCGGCGCCGTCCCGCGAAGACCGCTCGCCCACGACTACTTTGGCCGCACCTACACCGACGCCGAGATCGAGCAGGCCCTCACCCGCGACCCGCGGTCCGGACTGGTTGAACGCCGCCGTGCCCCGTACCAGTGGCGGCGCGAGAGCGACATCGCCGGCACCGCCGCCCAGATGATCGCCGCAGGCAAAATCATCGGCTGGTTCCAGGGCGGCAGCGAACTCGGCCCCCGCGCCCTCGGCGCCCGCAGCATCCTCGCCGACCCCCGCAAGACCACCAGCTCCGACGCCCTGAACAACCGCATCAAACACCGCGAACCGTTCCGGCCCTTCGCTCCCGCCGTCCTCGCTAGCCACGCACAGGACTGGTTCGACCTAGATGTCCCCAGCCCCTTCATGCTGCTCGCCCCGCCCGTCAAGCCGGACCGCGCAGCCAAGATCGCAGGAGTCGTGCACGTCGACCAGACCGCCCGCGTCCAGACCGTCGACCCGGGCACCGCCCCGACATTCGCGGCCCTGATCCAGCACGTCCTACACCTGACCGGAATCCCGCTCGTGCTCAACACGAGCCTCAACGACCGAGAGCCCATCGTCGAAACCCCGGCGCACGCCCTAGCCACGTTCCAGGCATGCGACCTGGACGCCCTGTGCATCGGCGACTACCTCATCGAGCGGACCTGAACCGCCTGCCAGACTGACACCATGAGTACTCCCCCTCTCCGGAAGGCAGCCCGAGCCGTCGTACTCGACGCAGACCAGCGCGTCCTGCTACTCCACTACGACGAGAACAACGGCTTCTGGGCCACACCGGGCGGCAGCCTCGAACCAGGCGAGGACTACGCCACCGCCGTGATCCGGGAACTACGCGAGGAGCTCGGCGTCGAGGAGGTCGACCTCGGCGCCCAGATCGCCGAACGCAGCAACGACCACCCTGTCGGTGGCCTCCAGGTCCGCCAGATCGAGAAGTACTTCCTCGCACGTGTCACGCCTGCCGACATCGACCTGGACCGTGCCACCCAGCCGGACAACATCCGATCCCTCCGCTGGTGGACGCAGGAAGACCTGCGGAGCACCCAGGAGACGGTCTACCCCCGCGGCCTCAGCAAACTCGTCACCGGTGTACTGGCCGAGGGCCCACCCGAACAGCCGATCACTCTGCACTGATCAGGCACGAAGTCGCTCGCCGCCACGCTGTCCTCCTACCTGACGGAACCACACCCGGCACGGCGCCTCCGCGCCGGACGCTTCAGGACCTCCCAGCCCCGCCGCCTAACGCCAACCGGCGGCGTCGAGGACCACGTCCGCGAGGCGTTCGGCCGCGTCCGGTCGGCCGAACGCCCGTGCTCGCTTCGCCATCGTGGTGCGGGCCGCCCGGTCCGTCAGCAGCGGCTCCAGCGCCTTCCACATGGCTACACGGGCGAGTTGGGCCTGTAGTACTAGGCTGTGCGGTGTCGCAATGGCGAGAGCTTTCGGCGAGCGCGACTGCCGCGCGCCACCGTGTCACGGCCTGCGACTGCCGACTCCCACCTTTCTCGTCAACCAAGTTTCCGCAGAAGTTCGACAATACCCGCTTCTTCGATGCACCCATGAATAATACGATCAGGGCTCTCGTCGCCCATACTCCAGTATGGCGTGGATTGCTGATGGGGACTCCATATCTTGCCTCCTCCATCTATGAGCAGATAGGAGTTCTTACGGTCACTGTTCGATTTTATCGAGACGGCGATCTCGGGAAGGACCCCACCAAGCATCGACACAGCGCGCTCGAAATCTGCGAGGCTTACGCTCAAGCTGGCGGCATTACGGCTCCCAAGCGGTCCGCTCGGCATAAATTGAAATAACTGCCACCGGCGAACGGCCGGATGGTGCACGAGGTGTTCGGCGATCGATTCGAGGTCGTCAACGTTTCCCTGGTGGACGACGGTATTGACGCATACCGTCGCGTCAACACTATCCATCAGGGTAAGGATCGCAAGCTGGTCGGCAACGGACCCGAATCTCCTGAATTTCCTGATGACATCATCCGTGGATCCGTCGAGCGGAATTCCGATCTGATCGACATCGCGTGCAAGAGCTTCGACGTCCACCCGACGGGTTATTCCCTGACCCATGAACCGGATCTTGGCATCTCGAAGGAAAGCAGTGCCGACCGTATCCAGGTGGAGGGTGAGCCCGATCTCGCGAAGGCCAGAAACGAGATCTGTTATGTCTGGACGAGTGAGTGGGTCGCCACCACCTATGGTGATCTTCTTGACTCCAAGTTCTTGATACAGCAATTCCGCGAATCGGTGCACTTTCGGAGTGGTGACCAAGGTCCGTGCGAAGTGGTTATAGCATCCAGGGCAGGCAACAAAGCAGCTATTGCCAGCGGTGAGGATGACACTTCGTCGCATTGGGCGATCTCCTCGATATCCCACGAACGGTCTGTCGGATGCAGCGACAAGCAGGCCGTCAACCCCCGTTGACGATCTCTTCGTAAACTGCGAGGTACTCGGCAGCCATTCGCGGTAGAGAGAATCGCTCTGCCGAAAAACTTCGGCAGGCCATTCGGTCCAGCTTCAATGCCGCATGTATATGCTCGGGAAATTCGGAGTCACCGTCGGCAATCAAGCCGGTTTCTCGCTGTTCGACAACCTCATCGATTGCTCCCGACCGAGTGGCAACGACGGGTGTGCCGCAGAGCTGTGACTCGGCGGTCACCAGCCCGAAGGGCTCAGGCAGGCCGCTGGTGACGAGAGTCGCGCATGCGCCCCCGAGAAAGCGGACCTTATCGGAAAAGGCCAACTCGCCGAGATACCTGACCGTCTCGCCATCGACGTGCGGCGCGATCTTGGTCTGAAAGAATGACCGGTCGGCGGGCTTCACCCTGCCGGCGATCCTGATCGGGATTCCTGCGGCTCGTGCCGCAGCTATCGCAAAATCTGGCCTCTTCTCGGGCCGCAGACGGCCCAAGAAGGCTACATACGGAGGCTCGTCCGGTTCGGCCCGGAACGGGAAGAAGCCGGCATCTAGGCCATGATAGATCCGAGCTCGCCAGTTCAACCGGGGGAGACTCGTCCGCTGGTGATCGCTGATCGCAATGTAGGAATTGTCAGCGAGTGTGTTGAGAAGCCGCGAGTTGTCGGCGTTGGCATAGCAATGCAGTGTGTGAACGGTCCGATTCCGGAGCGGATGGAGTACCAAGGCGGCAGCAAGGCCAGAGTTCGAGTGCAGATGAGAGTGTAAGACATCGAACTGTGCCGCTTGTTCCAAGACGTCGGCAAGCTGACCAAGACGGATGGCCTCCGGCTCGATGACGGAGTCGTCCGCATTGAGCGACCTGGGATGGCCTGCTGCGAGGCGGCCGCTCACCAGGGAGTCTCCGGAAGCGAAGACGGTGACTTCATGGCCGGCGGCAACGAGGTGCCGTGACAGGTCGGCGACGAGAGCTTCGATTGCGCCGTATTTCGCGGGCGGGACCGACTCCCACAGCGGGGCGATCTGGGCTATACGCAACCTTGTTCTCCTGGGACGCGAGGGGGTCAGGGCTTTGCGAGGGCGACCTCAAAGATCTTCTTGAAGCCGTCGGGGAAGAGCTGTACGGATCACATCCGCGCATCGAATGATCTCCGCCTGGGCGGCCTCGAATCGGAAGAGCTTCAAGTAGCTGGGGATACTGGATTCGTAGATGCGTGGATTTATACCGTGCTCGCGCATCACATCGGGCCAGAGCGGAAGCATCCAGATGTGGAAGTGGGGCCGGACGTGCTTATCCTCCTGATACATCTGGACGGCGGCGAGCCCGAGTTCTTCCCGCATCACCGCCCGCACAGCCCGCACAATCGTGATCGCTCGTAGAGCAAGCGGCAAGGGCAGGTCGGCCACGGTCGCCAGATGCGCGCGGACCCCAAGAATCATAAAACCGGGAACGGCCCATTCCGCGTCCTGCCGTACTGTCAGCTCGCCGTCGTCGTAGACGGGCCGAATCGCCGAGGGAAGGTCCGCTTCGTGTTCGTTCATGTAACAGCCGCGGCAGGTGTCCGCCCGGACGATGCGCCGCCGGCCGTCCAAGAAGTCAAGGGACCTCATGCGCACCATCGCAGACCCCGCATCCTCGTGTCCAGAAGCTGAGAACGTCCCGCCGGCTTCGAACTCACGTGCGAAAATATAGCGCCATGACCGACATGCTTGTTGTCGTACCGCACCCCGATGATGAAACGTTGTCCGCCGGGGGAACCATCCGGCAGGCCGTCAGGCGAGGGGACTCGGTCTCCGTCGTTACCCTGACACGTGGAGAGAGGGGCCGCACGCTGGGGATTTGTTCGCAGGAGCAGCTTGCGGATGTTCGCAGCCAGGAGTTCACTGCGGCGATGTCTCTACTCGGTGTTGTGAATGCGTTGCTTTTTTCGTATCCTGACGGCAGTCTTGCATCCCGCTCGGACGAGGCGGCGGAAGATCTACGAGCTCTTGTCGAGCGAACACGGCCGGTGGTGGTGGCCACTTTTCCGGCCAACGGGCTGAACGGGCATCCCGACCATGTGGCATCCCACCACATCACCCGAACGGCGCTGACGATGAGCAGGTGGATGCCGCGCATGCTACTCACGTTCGCCGACCCCGATGTCTTCCTGGACGATCCCCGGCCCGGGTACCTGCTGCCGGACGATGTGAACCGCCTCCGGGTGCGCCCGAACCGCACGCACGATGTGGCCGACGTCGCTGTGGACAAGCTCCGCGCGCTGGGGCGCTACGACACCCAGGCGCGGAGCGTCCTCAAGTTCCTTCGCCTACACCCGGAGAGCATCCATACCGAGACATTTCACGAGTCGGCCTGGCCGCCGGGGTCCTGAGAGCTGCCGGTTGGCTAGTACTCCAGCCCGACTTTTGTGATCGTTTAGGTCTGGTGCGTCATGGTTGGGCGGCGGGGCTGAGCAGGGACCCTGGCCCAGGAACGAAAAGGACCACCGGAGATCCTCGCGGTTTGTGACGACACGTGAAGATCAGCCGGTGGCCGTGTGCCCCAGCGTAGACCCCGACGGGTGGCTTGAAGCATTCGAGGGGCTCGCGGGCCGGCT
>NZ_JCBATA010000056.1:0-53180 GCF_059816245.1 Frankia sp. RB5 | reverse complement strand
TATTTCTCCCGCCTGGACGGACAGTAGTCGGACAACTTCCACTCTCCGGCTGGTTCGCCGGACTTTCTCTTAAACGCGCGCGACGGAACATTCCCGCAATTCACGTAAAATAACATTGAAAATGCTCTATATAAGGCAGAACGAAAACATCCTCGCCGGCGAGCCGGTCATCACGGGGACACGTATCCCGGTCGAACGCTTGGCCTATCTCGTAAAATCTGGTTACACCGAGGAGAACTTGAAGCGAGAGTTCGGTGGGATCAATGTCAAGAAAATCCGCGGCGCCCTCTACGAGCTCGCAAGCCTGGGGTTGGAACGGCTTAGGTAGCGCCAACTCGGCGACCAACCCCGGCCCCTGGCCTGGCGGGCGAGCTGCCGCAAGGAGCCACGGTCAGTCTGAAGCTCGGTTGTCGAGATTAACAACCTTCTGACGTGGTTCCTCGTCCCAGATCAAACCGGAACCCGGATTGGCCGAGTCTTTCAAGCGAAGGTTCTTCACGAGGCGCGCGTAGAGAAACGGATTGTGGCCGCAAATGATCTGCCCAGTGTGCGTTACTCTCTGCTCCCACACTTCACCGTTCTTGAACGTCTCGCGCACGGTGACCGTTCCAAACTTAGCGGGGTACGGGTTCCGCGTAAGGGCGTCTAGCTTATCGGCCGGATCAAATTCGCGCGCCATGTACAGCAGCTCAACTATTCGTTTGACCGTCTCGGGACCAGTTTGGGGCCTCAACACTGCGGCGACGACCTCGCGCTCAGCAACGGCCGCGTGACTTCCGGCCGCGTCCCAGGTAACCAGCCATGCCTTACGTCCCCGCAGTTTCGCACTCATCCGCCAATTATAAACTAATCAGCCAGTTGCCCAAGCGGTACCCGACTATAAGCTCAGAATCGGCCAGCCAGTACATCGAGACTCCTACTCTCTAGGCGCCAGCGTCTGACAACCCGGTTTCACGTTCTCAAACTTTTCTCCTATGATCGAGCGCCAACGGTCGGCTTCGGCGACGACGGAGTGTAAATTTTCGGCTATCTGGTCTTCCCGCGGTCGAACGTCGCCTTCTGTTGGGTGCTCGACGCGGAGCTGGCCCGTACCCGACGCGAAGGCTGAACCCCGGCCGCACGGGCGGTAGGTGGTGCCCAGGACACTTCCGACCCATGGTGGAGCGACGGGTCGGGGAGGTTGGCACCCGCCTCTCGTCTCGGTGGCCGTGGGTGCCACGCTGAATCCGTGACAGTCAGCCCTAACACCGCAGCTGGCAAGCTCGTTGTGCTCAGCCCCGCTGGGATCGCCAGCCAGGCCGCCGTGGGCACCCCGACGATTCAGATCCGAAGCTACGTCTACTACACCTGGGCCGAGATCGCCCTGGAGCAAGAGGAACTGGCTCGGGTCGCACGCGGCAACCTGCTCGATGCCACCGACAGCGCTGTGGGCTCCGGGCATCTGCACAGGGAGTACCGGGCTGCGATGCAAGCGGTTGCCGCCGCTGCTCACTCGATCGACGGCCTGTACGGCGTCTTCGCCCCGCCGTATCGCCGTCAGGGCTCGCGCCAGCGGGTGATCCTTGAGCGCCTGAAGCTGCGCTTCGCCCTTGGTAAGAAGGGCCTCACCTGGCTGGCGCAGTTCGACTGGCTCGACGACCTTCGCGACGGCGCCGTCCATCCTGGGTTCGTTGCGCACGAACCAGAGCCCCATCCAACCGGAAGCAACGTCTCGCACGAGAACGCGACCTATGCCGCCGAAGCCGCAGTACGCGCTGTCGACCTCCTACTCGACGTGCTCACGACGTGCGTAGCGAACCCTAAGACCTGGTTTCACAAAGATCGGTCAACTGCGGCGTGTCATACCGGGATGATCCGGACCGGCCGGGTAGATCTCTGGTGTCATGCGCGATGAGGTGCTGACAGAACAGCTGTGGGAGCGGCTGGCGCCGCTGATCCCGGTGCGCCAGCGCAGGTTTCGCTATCCGGGTCGGCTGCCGGTCGATGATCGGGCGGCGCTGGAAGGCATCCTGTGGGTGCTGCGCAACGATGTGGCGTGGCGGCAGTTGCCGACGACGCTGTTCGGGGTGTCGGGGGTGACGTGCTGGCGGCGGCTGCGCGACTGGCAGGCGGCCGGCGTCTGGCAGCGGCTACACGAGCAAATGTTGGCCGAGTGCAACGCCGCGGGCCGTCTTGACCTGCACCGGGCGTTGGTCGACTCCTCCCATGTGCACGCGTTAAAAGGGGGGCCCAGACGGGTCCGAGCCCGGTCAACCGGGCGCATCCCGGCAGCAAACACCATGTGATCACCGACGCGACCGGAGTACCACTGGCCACGACCCTGACCGGTGGGAACCGCAACGACGTCACCCAGCTGATCCCGCTGGTCGAGGCGATCCCGCTCATCCGCGGACGCCGTGGCCGGCCCCGCCACCGCCCGCGCTACCTGCTCGCGGACCGGGCCTACGACCACGACATCTACCGCCGCAAGCTGACCGCACGCCAGATCACCCCGATCATCGCCCGCCGCGGAACACCGCACGGCTCCGGCCTCGGCACCCAACGGTGGCCCGTCGAACGGACCATGTGCGCCGCGAGGCGCTCTGTTGTATCCCCAGCCCAGCTGGGAGGGACTTGGAGGGAGGTTCCTGGGTCGGATGGCTGACCTGGATCCGAAAGGTGAAGGGGACAATAGCATGCCATGATTCCCGGCGGTCGGGTCCAGTGGTCAGGGACGGTGCGCCGGGTGGACCCGTGTGATATGGCGAAAGCTGGATTGCCTGAATCCCAATCTCCAGTCGATGCAAGTTCCCATCCATCGGAAAGGCCATTGAAACCGGTGCCGTGCTCTGCGTCGGAGTCGAGCGTTGCCGATGCAACCTCCAGAGTGCGGGGCGACGCCCAGCGAGGGTGTTCAAGGAGATGAGTGGGACGCCTACGTCACGCTGTCACGTACAACAGAGACGAACGCGGGATCGCCTGTCGGGCGCGAGCCCTATGGCGACGGAGGCCTCGTAGTAGTCGCCGGAGTCACGACCGGCCGGGGAGGGCGGGAAAGCCGCCTACAGGGCGAAGGGGGCCAGGTGATCGGACACCCGAGACTCGGGAGGTATGCGTAATGCAGAGCGCCGCAACGGTGCTGGGTGTCCTGCGTGAGCGCGGCAGGCAGGGTCTGCCGTGTGACGAACTTTATCGACAGCTGTTCAACCCGCAGTTGTATCTGCTGGCCTACGGGCGTATCTACACCAACCAGGGTGCGATGACGCCTGGGGTCACGCAGGAAACCGTGGACGGCATGTCACAGGTGAGGATCGGTCGTATCATTGATGCGATGCGCCACGAGCGCTACCGGTTCCGCCCGGTACGGCGGGTACACATCCCGAAAAAGAACGGGGGAACCCGCCCGCTGGGACTGCCGACCTGGTCGGACAAGCTCGTCGGGGAAGTCGTGCGCCTGCTCCTTGAGGCCTACTACGAACCGACGTTCTCCGATCGGTCCCACGGGTTCCGGCCCCGGCGAGGCTGCCATACCGCTCTGCGGGAGATAGCCAACACCTGGACCGGAACGGCCTGGTTCATCGAAGGGGACATCGCCGACTGCTTCGGATCTCTCGATCACGACCTGATGATCGGGATCCTGTCGGAGAAGATCCACGACAACCGGTTCCTGCGGCTGGTGCGTAACATGCTTCGAGCCGGATACCTGGAGGACTGGACGTGGGGCGCCACCCTGTCAGGGGCTCCCCAGGGCGGGGTGGCTTCCCCGATCCTGTCCTCGATCTACCTGCACAAGCTGGACGAGTTCGTCGAGAAGGTTCTGATACCGGAGTACACCCGAGGGGACCGCAGGGCACGTAACCCTGCCTACCTCGAGCTGCAGAACCAGCTGGCCAAAGCACGCCGACGCGGCGACCGGACCCAGGCCCGGCGGCTGCGGCGACGTATGGTCAGCCTTCCCAGCTCCGACCCGGACGATCCGGGATATCGGCGGCTGCGGTACTGCAGATACGCAGACGACCATCTGCTCGGGTTCACCGGACCGAAGGCCGAAGCCGAGGAGATCAAACAGCGGTTGGCGACGTTCCTGCACGACGACCTCAAGCTGGAGCTGTCCGCCGACAAGACGCTGATCACCCACGCCCGCACAGGCGCGGCCCGTTTCCTCGGCTACGAGATCAGCGTCCAACACAACAGCAGCAAGAACACCCGGCGCCGCCGGTCGGTCAACGGGCAGGTCGCGCTGCGCGTGCCACACGACGTGATCAAGGCCAGGAGTGCCCCATACCTGCGACGCGGCAAACCCGCGAAACAGAAGGCCCTGACCAACGGCGACGACTACACCATCGTCGCCACCTACGGGGCCGTCTACCGGGGCGTCGTCCAGTACTACCTGCTCGCCGGAGACGTCCACCGGCTTCACCGGCTGCGCTGGGTCATGGAGACCTCCATGCTCAAGACCCTGGCAGGAAAGCACCGCTCGTCGATATCGAAGATGGCCGCCAGACACAAGGCCAAAATCGAGACACCGCACGGGCCGCGGACCTGCTTCGAAGCACGTATCGAACGCACCAGCAGGCAGCCACTGGTCGCACGGTTCGGTGGAATACCACTCCACCGGCAGAAAACCACTACGGTCCTTGACCGTCAGCCGACCCGGGTCGACTATCCGCACAAGGAACTGCTCGCCAGGCTCCTCGCGGACATCTGCGAAATCTGCGGGCACACGGGCAACGTCGAAGTTCACCACGTCCGCACGCTCAAGGATCTCGCCGGACCCGGACCCCTGCCGCCCGGTTGGGCCACGGCCATGGCAAACCGCAGACGCAAAACACTCGTCGTCTGCGCCACCTGCCACAGCCAGATCCACACAGGGCAGCCAGCCGCACCGCTCACGCAGTAGTCACCGGAGAGCCGGATGATCGGGAAACCATCAAGTCCGGTTCGGCGGGAGGCCGCGCGGAAAAGGACCAGCCTTTGTGGCTAGCACCTCGCCGCGCGGCCGACCCATCCGCCTGGCTGCACCAGTTCCGCCGGCTACGCACCTGCTGGGAACGCCGCGTCGACCTCCATCAGGCGTTCCTCAGCCTCGCCTGCTCGATCATCTGCCTACGCAAACTCCGAGGATCATTCTGAAACGACCTGTAAAACCCCAGGTCACCACCAGTGGCCAAGTTCTGGCACCCCACAGGCACCCAGCGGAAGCCCAGCGATCTCCATTCACCGTTCCCATCGGCGCCGACGTCGGGGCGACGCCAGCAGCGCCTCGATCCTGCACAGCAGGGCCGTGACCTGTGATGCTGTGACATCCAGCGAAGATCGCTGGGCATGCCAGCGATCTTCGCTTCGGATCCACAGGGACGCCAGCGGGAAAAATCTTGAAAAACTTCCGGGCGTGCCTTCCGGGTGCCGCCCAGCGACATGCCAGCGATCAATAGCCCGGTCGGGCTAGACCCTGCCCAGCGGAAAGAATCTTGTAAAGAGTCGCCGTCCTGGTGTCTGAGGCATGCCCAGCAGACGGTCTCCTTTTACGGCCGCGAAAACACGCTCGCCGTGAAAGGAACTCTCGATGCCCGTACCCGACCCCGACCGCGAAGGCCGCGCTGTCGTCCCCGCAGGACAGCTGGCATCCGTCTGGCCGTGCCCGCCGGAGGGCCCCGACCAGCCGCGCGCCGGCTGGCTGCAGGCCGCCGTGCACCGGCTCGTCGCCACCTGCACCCGCCCCGGCGACCCGGTCCTACTCCTGACCCCGCCACCCGACGACATGCCCGCCGCAGGCCGCCGCGCGACGCCCGCGGCGCGGCTCGCCGACACCGGCTGGGCCGTCATCCGACTCGGCCGCACCGTCCAGGTCCGTCCCGCGCCCGCCATCCGGCCGTCCGAGTCCGGACACGGACTCCTCATCCCCGACGACGGTCCGGGCAGCGACCGCCGCCCGCTGCTCGTCACGGTCGTCGAACCGACCCGGACCGGCTGGGTCCACGAGGTTCCCTGGGCCCGTCTGGTCACCCCCGACGGCCTGCTGGCCGTGATCAGCCACAGCGACAGCGTCGCCGGCCTGTTGATCGACCCCACCGGTGCCCTGGCCACCGCCACCCGCCGCCACGGGTTCGCGCTGCTCGACCGGTTCGTGCTGCTGGAGATCAGTCTCGACCAGCTCGATGAACGGCCCACATCGCTACCGGCCGGGACGGCGGCGTGGCGGGTGCACTCCGACCTGCTGCTGTTCCGCCCGATCGCGTCCGCCGGATCGCGAGAGCACCCGTGACGCGCGGCCCCGACCACCCCCAGATGCGGGCGGCGACGGTCTGGCCGACCGCCCCGCTGGGCCTCGACGGCCAGACCTGGCCCGCCGACGGGCCGCCCGGCAGCGCCGTCACGGCCATGGCGGTCTCGGCCGAGGTCGCGGCCTATGCCATCGCCGTCTACAGCCGGACCGGGGATACCGTCTGCGACCCGGACTGCCGGGACGGGATGGTGATCGTCGAGGCGGTCCGGGCCCGCCGGCACGCCGTCGGTATCGCCGCCGACCTGCGCGCCTGGCGCACGGCCCGTGCCGCCCTGACCGTAGCCAAATCAGGCGGGGCGCCAGGTGACGGGATGATTCTGGACCGGCCGCCCGACGCCGGGTCCTGGACCGGACTCGGACCGGTCGACCTGCTCCTGACCGCGATCGGTCCGGCTACCGACCCGCCGGGCGCCGACAGTGCGCAGGCGGACCGGCTGCGGACCCGTCTCGCCGGCTACCGCTACCTCGCCGGACCCGCCTGCCGTCTGGTCGTGGTCGCCGGCCACCAGGTCATCGGCGGCCTCGACCTGGCCAGCCGGATCGCCACCGCCGGCCGCCAGGCCGGCTGGCGCCCCGTCCAGCGCGCGGTCGCGCTCACCGCGACCACCCACACCAGCCCGCTCGCCCACGGACTCGCGCCGGACCGTGCCTCGCCCGCACACCACGTGATCATCTTCGAGTACGGGGACGAACCAGCACCGCGCCCGCCGGCCCGCTCGCCCTGCCGCCCGACGTCGGTCGCCGACCCGCCCGCCGCCCCAGCCGAGCGCGTCATCGCCTAGACGCGCCCGCACCGGCCGACGCCGCCCGGCCGACCGCCCCCGCTTGGCTGCTTCCCGCTCGCCGTCCTGTGGCTGGAGCCTTCATGTCCGACCTGTCGCCCATCCCCGCACTACCACCCGCCCCGCCCGCACAGACACCTCAGCCCGGCTGGTGGTCACGCCTGATCCACCGCCGCGCGGCCCGCGAAGCCCGCGCCGCCCGCGAGCAGGCGCGGCTCCTCGCCGCCCACCACGCCTGGACCACCGAACGCGCCCGCCGCGCGCAGATCGACATCGTCCTCGCCGGCTACCACCTCGGCCCCGTTCCCTACGGCTACCTACCCCTGCGCGTCGGCCCCGCCAAGCAGCGCCGCGTCCGACTCGTCGTCGACCCGGGACCCGCCTCCGTCGTCGCCGCGATCTACCACTGGCGCATCGACGACCGGCTCACCCCCACCGCGATCACAACCCGCCTCCGCGGCCTCGCTCACCCCACCCTCGCCCCGATCGACCCCACCACCGGCTTCCCCCGGCCCTGGACATCAGGCACCGTCGCCCGCATCCTCGCCAACCCCGTCTACACCGGCGCCGCTGTCTGGGGCCGTACCCAGGCCGGCCGGCCCGTCCCACCCGACCTGTGGATCATCCGCCCCGGCGCCCACCAGCCCATCATCGACGGACGAACCTTCCACCACGTCCAACTCCTCGCACCCCGCGGCGCCGGCATCTTCAGCGCCCAGCTTCCGCCCTGGGAGTTCCCCCGCGACCAGTCGGCGGATTCCGGCGGCGGTTCCAGCAGCGACAGGCCTATCGCGTGAGGCCACCGTCAGCGGCATTGGTGGATCCATTTGCGCGGAGGCGGCAGGTATACGGTGTGAAGGAATTCGGCGAGCTCTCTCCAGGGAAAGGGCTTGGGCTCACTCCTTGCCGCCGTGGGGAATTGCCGGCTATCGTGCTCAGGTACACCCGGTGATCGGCGCGAGAAAAGCCGAGGAAAACGCGGTCAGCGTCGTGATGCCCGCTGAGGAGCCCCGTGTCACGCCGGCCTTCGCCCTTGCTCTGCTCCGTGTCCTTCGCACCGTTCACAGGAGGCGGGCCAGCGAGAACGCGACCCCGACCAGCCGCGTCGACCATGCGGAAGCGAGGAAGAAAGGATCCAACCGATGATCAGATTTGCGTTCGAAGGTCGGTGCTCGACCGAGGACCAGCAGGATCCAGAGTCATCACGAGCATGGCAGAAGACTCGAGCGAAAGCGCTGATCGAACCGCACGGCGGGGAGATCGTCGCCGAGTACTTCGATGCCGGGCAGTCGCGGGCAGTGCCCTGGCAGCGCAGGCCGCGAGCAAACGATCTTCTGCAGGCACTGAAGGACCCGAACCGGGGCTTTGAGGCGGTCGTGATCGGGGAGCCACAGCGAGCCTTCTACGGCAACCAGTTCGGCCTGGTGTTCCCCTTGTTCAGCCACTACGGGGTGCCGCTGTGGGTGCCGGAGGTCGGGGGGCCGATCGACCCGAACAACGAGGCCCATGACCTGATCATGTCCGTGTTCGGGGGGATGTCGAAGGGGGAGCGCAATCGGGTCAAGGTCCGGGTGCGTGCCGCCATGGCCGCCCAGGCTCAGGTCGAGGGACGTTTCCTCGGCGGCCGGCCGCCCTACGGCTACCGACTGATCGATCTCGGCCCCCATCCCAACCCGGCCAAGGCAGCCGACGGCCGTCGGCTGCACGGCCTCGCGCTCGACGAGCAGGCCGCCCCGATCGTCGTCCGGATCTTCACCGAGTTCCTGCGTGGCAGCGGCCTGTTCGCCATCGCCGAAGGGCTGACTGGTGACGGGATCCCCAGCCCGTCGGCTCACGACCCGGCCCGCAACTCCCACCGCACGGGCAGGGCATGGTCGAAAGGCGCTGTCCGGGCGATCCTCATCAACCCGCGCTACACCGGCCGGCAGGTCTGGAACCGGCAGCGTAAGGATGAGGTGCTCCTCGACGTCGAGGACGTCGGCCTCGGTCACACGACCAAGCTGCGCTGGAACCCGAAGGACACGTGGATCTGGTCGGAGGACGCCGTCCACCCGGAGATCATCGATCCTGAGACGTTCACCCAGGCCCAGGAGCTCCTCGCCGCCCGGGGACGAGGCCCCGGAGATCAGAAGCGGCCACGCACCCGCCGCCCGTATGCGTTGCGCGGCTCGCTCTACTGCGGTGTCTGCAACCGCAAGATGCAGGGACACACCGTCCGCGACGACGCCTACTACCGCTGCCGATACCCGCAGGAGTACGCCCTCGCGAACACGATCAGCCATCCGATCAACGTCTTCGTCCGCGAGGACCTCATCCTGCCGGCCCTGGACCAGTGGGTGGCTCGCGCGCTCGCACCCCCGCGTCTGGCCGACACCCTCGAGGCCATGGTCACAGCCCAGGCCACACCGTCATCCCACGACCCCGCCCTCGAGCAGGCACGCCGGAAGATCGAGGAGAGCAACTCCAAGCTGGCCAGCTACCGGGCTGCCCTCGACGCCGGCGCCGACCCCGCGGTCGTCACCGGCTGGATCGCCCAGACCCAGGCCGAGAAGACCACTGCGGAACGGACGCTGCGAGAGGCAAGGAAGAGCGAGGAGCGGACGCTCACCCGCGGGGAGATCAGTACCATGGTCGCAGCGCTCGGTGACGTGGCTACCGCGCTCGCCGAGGCCGAGCCCGCAGAGAAGGCTGATCTGTACCGCCAGCTCGACCTGCGACTGACCTACCAACCCACCACCAACACAGTAAGGGCCGAGATGAAGATCAGCTCAACCTACTGTGGGGTAATGGATCGTGTCCGAGGGAGGACTCGGCCACTACGCCCACGCCCTTGAGCAGCGCGGGCGCCTTCTAGTCGGTCATCCGGCGGGCGACCGGTAGCGGCCGGCGCCCGCTTCAGCCAGGACCAGCCGGCGGTGGGTACGGGAGTCCGTCAGCACCGCTCGCGCTAACGCTCCCCCGACCCGCATCAGCAGCCCGCGGGTCCACCGGGCCGGGCACGTACGGGATGGACGCGAGGCCTGGCCGGCGCGGCTGTCGTCCGTCACCAGGTCGAGGACGTCGATGATCTGACCGGCACCGGAAAACTCGAGCCGCCCCGGCCCACACCCTCAGGCTGATCCGCGGCCACGGATCAGGAGAGCCGGTCAAAGGGACGGCTGCCGGGTGCGTGCACGGAGGCCACACAGTGGACCGCAACAAGGACGTCAGGGTACCTCTGGAGCGTCGATCTCAAGGATCGTGACATCGCCGGGACGGGGATCCCGCCCCAGGACAAGTCGATGGTGCTCCCGGCCGTGCGCAACGCAGGTGGGTAAGCGTAGGTCACCATCCACAGATGATCGATCGCCTGGCAGCGGACTGTCATGCGGCACGGAGCCAGACGCAGGCTGGGTACACCGGTTCACGCCGCACACGTGATCACCCATCACCGCACCTCCCGTGCACATGTCCTCGCGGGAACCGTAGTCCTGGTAGCCGCGCAGAGCAGAGAATCTCACGAACCTACCCGGACGACCGACGGATTATGAGACCGTCCGCCCGGATGTCCGTCCAGGCCGATTTGTGCTACCCGACCCCGTCCAGGCAGGTCAGCCGTTTCGGCCGATGCTGGCCTCGCCGCCCTCTGCCGGTCAGTGCCGGTCACTTCGGCATCAACTCGGCATCACCACTCCCCCGCCCAAGCTTCGCTCTCCGCAACTTTCGTGCGCCCGGCGCCTCTCTGTGGTCCGGCTCGCCTGGGCGAAGCGGAGCTCGCCGCCAAGAGCATTGATCTCTATGAACTCGTCCGCGTGCGCGCAGCGCGCCAGCGGCACCCCGGCCTCGGCGGACAGCTGCCAGGTCAGCACGACGACCTCAGTCGCTCGAGTTCGGGCGCGAGCTCGACAGCAAGTCGACGTCCGATCGTCGGTGTCGTCCCCGTGAACCGGCCGCATTGCCGACGGCACTCACCCTGTCGCGCACGGTATGCTGCAATATAAGGTGGCCCAGTGTAGGGGGTGCATTGAGCGGTCACAACACCGAAAGACCATCGAGGACGCCGGGCATCTACTGACGCAAATGTGCCGGGTCAACGCGGCACCGTCGGTACTGCGACACGAGTACACCTATCTGCGCTTCGCCTACACCGTCTACCGGGCTTGAAGATCGCTTTGGATCCGGCGTAGATGGACAGCCTGCAAGCCCCCAAACCGCGACGGCTAGACACCCAGACATAACCCGTCGACTTCGATCCAGTTGACTCCTAAGACTTCACCGAGACGACCGCAGAAGCGGTCGTGCAGGCGATGACGTCCCAGCCCAGGAAGAGGAATCATGTTTGGACGACCGAAGGCCCCAACCTCTTCGTCACCGGATCTCATCGTAGATACGCCGATCGAGGCAGAGCTCATCGTCGATGCCTCCGAAGCAACGGGATCTTGGCAGCTTATACGCTTCCCTCCAGGCCAGGAAGCCAGATTTACGACGAGTTGGCTCCGCAGCGGTCGGGTAGAGATGATGATCGCAGGTCGACCGTTTGTCGCGGAGACAGGTTTCGGTGGAGGAATCCGCATCACGGAGCCGATGGGAAGGGAACCGCTGGCCGCATGGCCAGGCGGACGCCGCAGCACGGTACACCTTTCAGACGGGTCTGACCTACGATGGTTCTTTCCACGTCTTTCACGTCACGGATATTGTTTCGTGCGGGGGTCAGCCGAAATCGTCCGGGTCGGATCCAGTGGGACAGCCTTCATTTACTCGAGTGGCGACCGTACGCAAACCGGATTAGCACCTACCGAGCCATACGGTCTTACGCTGGTTGCACTAGGCTGGACTCTCCGCCTGATTGAAACTGGAGGCTTGGCGCGCGACCATTGATGCCTCTGATTCCTCCTTGTTCGCGACGTCAAATTTGCCGAGGATCGCCAGGTCAGGACCGAAAATTTGTTCGATCTACTAGTGGTTGCTGCACGGCCGCAACCACTAGACAGGGACCAAGTCCTCGACCCGGATCCCGCCCGCTCCACGCACCTCGAACACACCGGCCTCCACTTCCACAGACCTGGCCCGCATCTGCTCAGCTGATTGCGCGTCCGGCCACACCGTGTCCATCGACCACAGCACCTGAATAAGGTCCGTAGCGCGGAGGTCTGCCCTGCTGAGGTTCGCGCCGCGAAGGTCCGCGCCAGTGAGGTTCGCGCCACGGAGGTCCGCGACGATGAGGCTCGCGCCGGTAAGGTTCGCCCTGGTGAGGTCCGCGCCGCGAAGGTCCGCGCCGTCGAGGTTCGCCCTGGTCAGGTCCGCGCCGCGAAGGTCCGCGACGATGAGGTCCGCGCCGACAAGGTTCTCGCCGCGGAGATCCGCGTCCGCCCTGATCCACCGCGGAGCGAAGGCGGGCGTAGTGCGGCCCAGCGCAGCAAGTAGCCGATCAGATCGGCGAGCCACCAGCGGTTTGGTACTGGCGAAGGCGGGAGTGGTACGGCCCAGCGCAGCGAAGAGTTGGGCGACGAAGCCGGAGCGTTCCATGTCCATCATCCGCCAGCACCGATCTCGCGGGTCGATTGTGGCTGTTCCGCCGGCAACTCGGAGGCGGCCGGCGGGGAGCTCTTCTGCGGAGACACGGGTGTGCCTACGGGCACCTGGCTGGCAAGCTTCTCCACAATCAGGGGTGCAGCGATCCCGACAGCAAGTGCTCCGAACGGGCCGTTGACCTGATGGTCGGTTCCCGCGGCGAACGCGAGTCCTGCCCCAGCAGCGAGGCGCAGCAGCACCGCTAGCAGCATAGGTGCAAGAGCAGGCTCCCCCTCCGCCCGCCACGGGAAATCACGGGTTCTGCGGATTGCGGCCTGCCACTCCACGGCCTCCACCAGGAACCCACCCAGCAGCCCCATCAGGGCGTAGCTCACCCCGTTCACAGCCGCTGAGCGTAACTTGGTCAAAGGCATATATGGAAGATAGCTGGTGCCGATCGGTGCGGGACCATCTCGCCATGTGCGGTCATCGCCGCCCAGGACAGTCGCGGGCGGTCGAGCCCCTGCGCCGGCCTGACCCTCTACGGAGTCCTCCGCACACTCCAGACCCTGCTCGCCGTCTGGACCGGCGCCTGCCCCACCTGCCAGCAACCCTTCAACCACCCACCTTCCATAATCATTCACCCACCCGGAGTCACCTAACGAAGTCCTACTAGCCGCGGATCGTGGTCCCGGCGGCCGTCGCGCACACGTTGAGGATCTCTTCATGCAGGCGTTAAGCGGATCGAAGGCCTGGTGCTGGGGCCGTCCGGTGATGGTGGCGAGTTGACGGAGCCGGCGCAGGGTGGTGGTGTCCAGGGCGGCCCGGATCGCCTGCGCGACGCCGTCAAACCCGGCGAGCGTGGCGCGCCATCCCGCGTCATCGTGAAGCTGCTCGACGGTCAGCGGACACACGTGGACGCAATCAGCAGGTCCGGCTGAAGGCGGCGGACTCGCGAGCGACCATGGTGGCCATCCTTTCCACCAGTCATCCCGCTGGCGGCTCCTCCCAACGCGGCCCACCGCCGACGGCGGCGATCAGACGTCCGGCCCCGCCCCCGGCGACAGCATGGATGAGTTTCACAGTGCCTCTGCTGTGCTGATCGTCCACCGGCACTGGGACGAATACTCGCCGCCTCCATCGACCATGTCGATGCCGCCGCGGGACTGCCCCCATGGTCCTCCGCTGTCGTTCTCACGCGTGCGCCGTGGCCCGGAATCGGGTCACAGCGCGTCGCATCACGCTCTCGGCGGTTTCGGTAGCCGCCATGAAGTCCGCATGCAGACTCGGCGGGGTGGGGCCTTGCCCGAGCCCGGCAGACCGCATGGCGTCGAGCAGCGCAGTGCGTCCGGTGGTGGTCAATGCGGTGTCGCGGGTCTCGTGGGCAAGCAGGTCGCGGGCGATGTGGGCGTCGCCGGTGATGAGTGCCTGTCGGGCGAGGCGGGTGGTGATGCGGCGCGCGGCGGGTGCGGAGATGCCGTCGGCGAGATCGATCACGGTGAGTCCCAGTCAGGACTGGAAGGCTCCGGCGCTGGCCGCAGCCGGCAGAGCTGAGCAGCAGTGGATCATCGCGGCAACGCTGTGGTTGGCTGTTCTGCGGGCCAATCGGCCGCACAGGACGGTCAAACAGGCCGCGACAGCAATCTCCCAAGGTTTTCGGCAGGCTCGCTGTTGTCGAGGACGGTCTGGGCAGCGGTGAGCCGGCCGCCGGCACAGTGTGCCAGAACGACTGCCTGTCGGCCGTCGAGGAGGCGCCGGCCGACCCCGTGATTCGCCTCGGCGTGTACGGCGGCCTGCTCCCAGCGCCCGGCTGCGGCGAGGGCCCGCGTTCCGTCGGCGAGCAGCACCGTCCACAGCCAGTGGCGAAGTGCCCGACGGTCGTCTGGTGTGAGGGTGAGCCGCCCAGCGGAGACAAGGATGCCGTCGATGACGACGTCGATGCCTTCGGCGATGCCATGGACGAGGATGCGGAGCAGGTCGAGGGCTTGGTCGCTGTGGCCGTCGCGGATGTGCAGGCGGGCGAGGTTGACGAGGGGTTCGAGGGAGCCGCCCACGCTGACACCTCCGACATCTTGGCCAGTAATGACGGACGGCGACCAGTCCAGTCGGGACAGAGAGTGGGCTGCCACCGGCTCGGACCAGCCGACGCCCGAGGTGCCGCCAGCCGCCTAATGGCTCTACCCTGCGTCACGCCGGAGGTCGCCGCGCTGGACGTCGGTCCGGCGAAACGGTGGTCGGGCGGCGGAACGGTTGTCAGGGAGGGACGGAGAAAAGTTCGACCTGGTGCTGCCATCGATTTGACACCTCCCAGTGGCGGACCTATAAGGTAAGAAAACACCGACGCGGGGTGGAGCAGCTCGGTAGCTCGCTGGGCTCATAACCCAGAGGTCGCAGGTTCAAATCCTGCCCCCGCTACCAGATGAACTCGACTTTCGCATTTTCCATGATCGTCTAATGGCTTGATTTTGGGTGTGTTGAATTATCTTGTTGAGGGGTTTGGCTGGGTCGTGCGGGGGGTCGGTCCGGGCTGCTGGGGGCCTGTGTCGGCGGGCTTTTCGAGGGTGCGGGGCCGCGCCGGGCCGGGTCGCGGGCTGTTTCAGGCGGCGAGGGCGGAGTCGGTGGTGGCCCAGGCGAGTCGGAGGGTGTGGATTTCCGCGTCGGTCGGGTGCGCGGGCCGTGTCGGCCGATATTGGGCGGTGATCAGGACGCGGCGGAGCTTGGCGGCCAGGTCAGTGGTGGAGGGCCTGGTCTTGCTGGTGTGCCAGGGGGCGCGGGTGCGGTGGTCGGCGACGTCGCCGTCGTGGTGGCCGGCGGTGAGGTACCAGACGAAGGCGAGGGTCTGGCAGGTCAGGCCGAACGGGACGGTGCGCTCGACCGCGGCGGCGAGCCGGTTGCGGGCCTCGCCGACCCCGAAGATCTGCTTCGCGTCGGCGATCGCGACCTCGATCGACCAGCGAGCGGCGTAGCGGGCGACGAGATCGGCGGCCTTGGCCAGGGCGTCGGTGGTGACGAGCGCCAGGTCGTAGGTGGCGGCTCTTTCGCTGTCGCGGACGAGGACGACGGTGACGGGCCTTGGGCCGAACACGCCGTACCACAGGCAGCGGATCACGGCGAGGTGGACGGTCTCGGTCCGGCCGTAGCGGGTCACGGTCGTCGGCCGGAACGCCGCGGTCGCGGCGAGCTGGGTCAGGCTGGGCAGCCGGTCACCTTTCAGGCGGGGCCGGCCGCGCCGCCCGGTCCGGGGCGGGGCGGGAGCGAACAGGGCGGCGTCGCGGCGCAGCCGGGTCGTCCAGGTCACGGTGTCGGGCAGGGTACGCAGCTCGTCGCCGGCGTAGGCGGCGTCCGCGACGGCGTGGATCTGGCGTCCGGGGAACGCCGCGGCGAGCCGCTCGAGGGCGCGGGCCGCCAGCCAGAGCCGCGAGGCCGAGACGGTGTCCTTACGGACCAGGCGGGCCAGGACCGGCAGGCAGACCGGGCGGCCGAGCAGCGCCACCGGCACGACGAGGCCGACGATGACCCAGTTGTTCCCGAAGCCGACCTGCCGGTCGCCTTTCGCGGAGCCGTCGTGGAACCAGCCCACGGCCCAGACCTTCCTACCCGCCCGGTGGAACAGGGTGTCATCGACCACGACGGTCAGCGGCCCGGCCGGGACGAGCCGGTCGACGACGAGCCGGGCGAGTGCCAGACCGACCTGGTCGGCCGACCAGACCGCCCGCGCGAAGAACCGGTGCGCCCGGTCATGCGGCCACAGCGCCGACAGGCCCGCGCCGACGAGCATCCCGCACACTGTCCGCCGCCCGCCCGCGGCGAGCATCCCGACGACGAGCGCCCGAAACGCCCGGAACGACGGCGCTGTGAAACACGACCGGAAACCCTCCAACAGCACCGCGAGAGAAACCGGTATCGTGACATCCGGGAGCATCGGCGTCCACTCTTTCGAGTTGGTACAGGAAGCGTCGATGCTCCCGCTACCAGCCCTCCGAGCTGGCCTTCCACCCCTCCGCCACACGCCGTGATACCACCGGCAGACACCAGGAAATCAGTCCACCACACGCAATCCAATCAATCATCCAGCCGTTATCGGCCGCCGATCCCGATCAAGAAAACTGCGAAACTCTAGAGATGAAAGAAGCTTCCTGATATTTGTCAGGGAGCTTCTTTCATTTTTCGGGAACAACGCGCCTGTCATCGCGTTTTCGGTCCGTCCTGGCGGCCCGAGTCAACGGCGCCGGCGGACCGGGACGGGTACAAGCGGGCCCCGTCGTGGCCGGAGTTACCGCCATCCAGCGTTCCATGCGGGAAGCGGTCCCGGACGAGGACGTCGGCGGGCTGATCCGCGGAGAGAAGGTCGGGTGGGACGGGCTGCGGGCCGCGCAGGCCGCCGCGCTGCACATGGATCACCACCGCGCGGGCCGCCGACCTGCCTCACCTACATGCCTTCACCCGCGGCCTCGAACTCGACCGCGACGCCGTCACGGCCGCACTCGCCCTGCCCTACCACAACGGCGGCACCGAAGGCGTCAACACCAAAACCAAAAGGATCATGCGCCAGATGCACGGCAGAGCAGGCTTCCCGCTCCTCCGACACCGGATCCTGCTCGGCTAACTCTCCGTCACCACTGCATCTGCGACAGACCCGTCGTCATGACACGCCCACGGGGACGGGCTGCTGGTCGGCCACGTCGAGGTCGACCGTAAGAGCAACGAGACGACAGCGTTCCAGCCGCTGCTCGCGCCGATGGACCTGGCCGACACGGTCGTCACCTTCGATGCCCTCCACAGCGGCCGGGCGAACCTCGAATGGCTCGTCACGGCGAAGAAAGCCCACTACCTGGCCGTGATCAAAGCCAACCAGCCGCGGTTGTTCGCCCAGCTCAAGGCCCTGCCATGGGCTGACATCCCGGTCGCCGACGTCACCCGCGACCACGGCCACGGCCGTGACGAGACCCGCACGGTGAAGGCCACCACCGCGGCCCGCCTGGACTTCCCCCACGCGGCGCAGGCCATCCGGATCCACCGCTGGCGCCGCGAGACCGGCAAAGCCCCCAACCGCCAGACCGTCTACGCGGTCACCGACCTGACCTTCCACCAGGCCGGCGGCGCCCTGCTGGGCGATCTCGCCCGGTCGCACTGGCACGTGGAGAACAAGGCGCACCACACTCGAGACGTGTCCTTCCGCGAGGACCACTCCACCGTCCGGACCGGCAACGCGCCGATGAACCTCGCGACCCTACGCTCCGCCGTCATCAACGCCCTACGCCAGGTCGGCTACGCCCTCATCCCACCCGGCCGACGTGATCACACCACCCCGACCGCCGCCCTCGATCTCCACAGCTTCCCCTGACAAACCGGGCAGACCCCCCACATGAAGGAGCCCTGACAGGTTGACGGGTTCCGTGACTCACCCGGCTGTCAGGTATCGACACTCGTTCAACTCAGAGGCGCGGTTATAGTAGTTGGCCTGTCACTCTTCGCGTATAGTGCCCGGGGGTTCGGCTGTTGCCCCAGCGGTCACCGCGAGGATCGCGGCATGTGGGGAGCGGCGTCCCCGCGGGCTTGTCGCCGACCGATGTGTCCCCGCGCGGCATTGCGCCCGCATTCCTGGGCCGCACACCCCGACCGGTCAGGCGGCTCTCCTCCCGAGCTCGAGATACTCGAGCAGTCTCGCTACCTGCCAGTATGGCTGCCCGCAGAGCGGCTTCAGGCCCTGACGGCTTGCGTTCGTCGAGGCTCAGCCCGAACGGCTTCACCAGATGATCATGAGATCGGGTTGCCTATGAACAGCGCCGCCGAGGCTCCGCGCTCGGCCGACCGGCCCGACGGACCTTCCTGAGGCGGGTATGGCATGCTTGACCCATGGGGGATCCTGCCTGGAAGTATGATATCGCGCTGTCATATTCACATGCCCAAAGTTCCTACGTCGACGGCGTGGCCGCGGACCTGAAGGCTGCGGGCCTGCGCATCTTCTACGACGTCGACCAGCAGGTCGAGCTGCTCGGGAAGTTTCTCCCCGAGGCACTGTCGCAGATCTACAACGAGGAAGCCGCGCTGGTCGTCCTCTTCGTCTCCGCGGACTACGCCACGAGCAACTGGACGAACGTGGAGCGGCGGGCGGCGCTCGACCGGGCCGTGCGGGAGCGGCGGGAGTACATGCTGCCGCTCCGGTTCGACGGAACCCGGCTCCCGGGCCTGCTGGACAGCGTCGTCTATCTGGATCTGCAGACGATGACCACCGCGACGTGCGCGAGGATACTGATCGCGAAGTGGGAGGCGATGGGACTGTCGGCGACGTGAACGGTGAGGGCCTCATGTCGAATGGTCGGCCCCGCCAGGCGCGGCCCTATCCAGTGGGCTTCTCGTTTTCCGAGGCGGATCGTGACTATGTCGCAATGGTGGCTGGCGGCCTGGCTGCGCGCGGGATTCGACGGTACTATGATCGTGATCTTGTTTCCATGGTTGATATGTGGGGAAAGTTCAATCCGGAAGCGATCGTCGAGCTCTTCCGTGACAGCTTCGCGACGGTGATTGTTTTTGTCTCCGCAGAGTATCTGGGCGATGACCACGCGCGGGTGCAGTATCGCGCGGCGCTCGATCGGGCGACTCGCGAATCAACGGAGTACGTGCTTCCGGTGCGACTCGGTAGAAGCCCGCTGACGGCGGCGCTCAGCCCGCTTAAGGCCATCGATGCCGATGGCTTCTCCGTGGATGAGATCGTCGATTTTATTGTTACCAAGCTGGTCGCTCTCGGGATCGTCGACCCGGCAACCGTCAAGGTGGACGCGAAGGCGCGCCCTGCTGGTGCTGTGGTCGCCGCGGCGCCCGCTGCCGACGCGGTCGAGTTGGACGGGTATGTGCGTGCTGCTTATCTGGCCGAGGTGACCGAGGCGCGGCTCCTGCTCGGCCTGCCGCCGCTGATGCGGTGGAGCCGGGCCGAGCTCGGGATGGGGCGTCCCGCGATTGAGGCGTGGGCTTTCCAGGACGACCCCGAGATCCGGCATCGGGGAGAGACGCTCCTCGCCCTCGATGCAGCGGTTGCCGCGAAGCCGGTTGTCACGGCCGTCGGCGGACGGGATCTCAGCCTCCCGAGGGCGCTCTACGGCATGTACCGAGGCGCGGTCCACCGGCCGCCCGAGCAAGGGGAGTCGCTCGACATGCTCCTCGTCGAGGCTGCGCTTGCCACCTCCGTCGAGCGGCGCACGAGACCAGGCCACCCGCTCCCACCGCTGGCCCGCTTCGTCCTCTGTATCGCCGCGCACCAGGGCCGGGATCTGACGGATCCGGCCCTTCAGAGCTGGATCGACGAGCTCGGTCTGAACCGTCCGGACGCCGCGAAGTATCTCGGTGGCTACGTGCGGCCATCCTGGCTGCTCATCGAACTCGGCGACGAGGCCGAATGGCTCAAGGAGACACAGCCAAAGTGGATCAGGGCGGGCATGGTCGGACCCGACCTCGACGTACAGGATGCGGAGGAGTGCCGGGGCGAGGAGGATCTGCTGGGCGCGTTGCGCCGCCTCTTGGATCGGCTGCCCTGGCCGCGAGGCCTCGTCGTGGACATCATGGCCCCCCGGGTCCTGTTGGACCACGGCGTTGAGGATCTGGAGATCGTCCCCTTCGCCGACGAATACCAACCGTTGAGCTCATGGCACCGACCACGACTGCGCTGGTCGCGACGCTGGGTGGCACAGCCCGGTGGCCGCATCTCCAACCTCAGAAACCTCTTTCAGGACCGGGTGGAAGCTGGAGACTGGTCTCTCGACCCGTTGCTGTTGCGCGCCGAAGATCACGACGACCGCAGGGGAATCGAGGCCTGGCTACATTCTCAGGCGGCCCATCCGTTGATCCTGGCTGAACCGTCCGGCACCCCCGTCGTCGACGTCCTGAAAATAATTCTGATCCGCGGATGCGGATTTGTGCTCTGGTATCCGGATGGCGGCGAGGGGACGGCTGCGGCTGACCTGAAGACGACAAAAGGCGTTGGGGTGCCGGTCCGCAGGCATGAAACTCCAGACCATCTGGACGTCAGCCCGTCCCGCAGAGTGGTGATCTGGGACGACCCGGACGGCCGGGCGGGTTTTTCCATGCGCGACGTGGGTGCGGTTCGTGTCGCGCTCGACTTCGCCGGCGGCTGAGCTCCCCGAAAGGAAGGAAAACGCGCATGCCCTGGGAAATCTTCCGCGGCTCAGACCAGACGCCTCCGGGCGAACCGAAGGGCCCAGACGGGACCCCGCGCTCGCCGCTGGTTCCGGACGGACGTCCGGCCTGGTCCGCGATCCCACCTCCGCCGCCGTGGCGTGGAGGAGTCGGTTCGGCCGCCGAGTCCCGACCCGCGGGCTTCCGGACCACGCCGGCCTTGGTTGAAGCGGTGAACGCGGCGCTCCACCTGCGCCGGCCCCTGCTCCTCACCGGTCTACCCGGCTCGGGTAAGTCGACCCTGATTGAGATGATCGCCGCACAGCTCGATCTGGGGCCGGTGCTGCGGTGGCACGTGACGTCGAAGAGCGTTCTCGACGACGCGCTGTTCCAGTACGACGCACTTGGCCGCCTGCAGGCCACTCAGATGGCGGCGGCAGCCGCGCAGGCGAAGATCGCCGATCCAGCGGTGGCAGGCCTCGACCCTGGTGGCACGGACGTGGCGACCTTCGTCACCCTGGGACCGTTGGGTACGGCCCTTGCCAGTGCGGACCGGCCTCGCGCGGTCCTGATCGACGAGATCGACAAGAGCGACCTTGACCTTCCCGGCGACCTCCTCAACGTGCTGGAACGGGGCGAGTTCTCCATCCCGCCCCTCATCCGAGACGCCGCCGCCCGTAGGGGAGACACCGACAAGCCGGTACAGCACCAGGTGACAGGAGCAGACCTGGAGGCATATACGGTCGTCTCGGGTGTGGTGCGCACCAGCCATTTTCCCGTGATCGTGTTCACCAGCAATGGCGAGCGCACCTTTCCGCCGCCTTTTCTCCGCCGCTGCGTGTCCTTCACGATGCCGAAACCGAACGCGGCGTTCCTGACCGAGATCGTCGCCGAACATCTGGGAACCGACGCCGCCGCCCGCGAACGCGCGACCATCGAGGAGTTCGCGAGCCGGATCACCCATGACAACCTCGCGGTCGACCAACTCCTCAACCTGGTCTACCTGACGACCGGAGACGCGGCTCCGGACTCCGCGACCAGGGAGACACTGAGAACGCTGCTGCTCACTGAACTCGGCGGCCGATGACCCAGAGGCCACCGGTCGACGAAGCCAAGCCGCAGGGCGCCCAGGCCTCTCCGGCCGGAGGCTCTGGCCTTCTGCGCGCGCTCGCCGAGACGATGCTCGCCGCGAGACTTCCGCTACAGCCGCAGGAACTGGCCGATGTGGTCTGGTTGCTCGCTGCGCGGGCGACCGATCCAGTCTGGTCGGCAGAGACAGTCGAGCCGGCCCGACCTGCCCGCCCCGACTATGGACCCGGCCGCGCCGACGGCCCCACATCCTCCGCATCCATCCCGCACGAGTCCGGCGCGCCCGGCCACCCCGCTACGCCCGTCTTCCCGGCGGTCGCCGGATCGGGGACCTCTGGGCTCGCCGCGGCCGAGGTCGGGCTTCCGCAGCCAAGTCCGATCCCGGACGCTTTGGCGATCACACGGGCACTGCGGCCGTTCAAACGGATTCGCGAGCCAGGCCCTCCGGTGCTCGACCTGGACGCGACGATCGAAGCGACAGCTCAGGCACGAGGCACCCTGGTCCCGGTCCTGCGGTCCACCTTCCGTCGACGCCTCGACGTTGCTCTCGTCGTCGACGGACGCAAGTCACTGGGGCTGTGGGACACGACGTTCACTGCGCTTGAGCGTGTCCTCGCGCAGGTGGGGGCCTTTCGGTCGGTAGCCCGCTGGGAGCTGGTGGCAGGCGACGCCGTACCAGGAGCGTCGGACGCCCCAACACACCCAGATTCATCGCGCGCTGGGACGCAGACCGCCTCCAGGTCAGTCCTGATCAGAGACGCTGGTGGGCAGGAACATCCGGCTGATCGCCTGATCGACCCGTCGGGTCGACGGCTGGTACTCCTCGTCACCGACACCGTCGGCCGGCAGTGGTACGACCAGCGGTACTGGGCTGTCCTCGAACGGTGGGGTCAGTCGATGCCGACAACCATCCTCCACTTGCTGCCTGAGCACTACTGGTCGGACACCGCGCTCGGGGACGAGCGGGTCAACATCCGCACTCCCTGGCCGGCCAGCCCGAACGCCGTGTTCGACATCGCGGTCCCATGGTGGGCGACGGACGACCTCGAAGATCAGCATGAGGCGCTGCAAATGGCCGTCCCGATCGTGCCGCTGACGGCACCATCGATCGCAGGGTGGGCGGATGCTGTGGCCGGGGGCGGCACCGGCCGAGTGACGGCCGCGCTCATCGGGCTCCGGCCAACACCCCCCAACGTCGCCAACATCGCAATCACCCCCACCGACCGGGTGCGTGCCTTTCGCCGCCGGGCCTCGCCCGGCGCGCAGCGGCTTGCCGAGACGCTCGCTATCGCACCTGTCCTGACCCGACCGCTCATTCAGCTTCTGAGAGACACGCTCCCGCCATCCCCCACCGCCGTCCTCGAGTTGGCCGAAGTCCTCGTCGGCGGACTCCTGATACAGGATCCCGGTGCTCCCGACACGAACAGGCTGCCGAGAGCAACGGGCAACAGCGGCAGGCAGCCGTCCGAAGAGGTCATTCTTCGCTTCCGGCCTGGCATCGCCGAGCTACTGACGTCGACATCAAGCGTGGGCCACGCCTGGCGGACATTCGCCGCCGTCACCCGGCACCTCAACACCTCGACCGACGTCGCCTCCGGGACGTTGACCGGCCTCGTGCTCGACGCCGCCGGTACGGCGCGGCGAGACCCGGCACTGCAGCCGTTCGCGGAGCTGTACACCGCGCTCGCTGGCCGCCTCGGACTCTCCGCTCCTCGGACGCCGGGCGCCGCGGTCATCACCGGCACTGCCAACCCGGTTACGGCATCTCCCGCGGGACCGTCCTTGTCGGCGGCGCCGACACAGCCGGAGCGCACGGATGCGACCAGCCGCGACGCGTCCGCTGCGCACAACTCCTCCTCGCGGGTAGGCGATGGCACGTCACCGGTAGCCGCTGACCCCCCCGTACACGTGAGTCTGTTCTGCCTGGATGTCCATGGCTACGGCCGCTACCGGTTGCAGGAGCAACTCGACCTTCGGGCCGGCCTGACCGGGATCGTGGACACGGCGATGCAGCGGGCCGGGCTGGTCGGCGAGCTGGTGCTACTGCGGCAGGACAGCGAAGCCGGCTGCCTAGCCGCCATCGACGGTGCTGCGGTCCCCAAGGCGACGCTGGCCAGTGACTTCGTCCGCGAGCTTAGAATCGCAGTGCGGCAGTACAACGAGCTCCAAGCGGTAGAGGGCCGGCTGCGCCTGCGGATGTCCCTGCACCATGGTCAGGTCATTCTTTCTGGGGATGGCATGGCAGGCGCAGCGGTAGTGGCCACCGCTCGCCTGGTCGAGGCGGAAAGCCTCCGCAGCCTACTCAACCGCTACCCCGGCGCCGATCTTGCGCTCGCGCTGTCCCCGAAGTTCTACCTAGACGCCGTGGCTGAGCATCTTCGCGGCCTCGACCCGGAGGACTTCCGCGAAGTGTCGCTAGCGGTCGGCAACCAGGCTGCGGGCACAGCGTGGGTCACCGCACCCGGCTACGGAGCGAGCCGTTCCGCAGCCGGTGATCGGCTGCCGCAAGTCGAGCAAGCGCCGCCCGAGAAGCAGGTGACCCCGGCTAGCCACCTTCGCGCGGTCGACGACCCGGTCAGCGTGTTCGGTCTCGAGGGGATCGATCTGGACCAGGTCGGAGCCGGACACGCGGTGGACCTTCTGCGTCAGTCGTTGCGTACTGGGGACTCCGCGACGCTGAATGCCGCCATCGAAATTCTCCGCCGAATGGTGAGCAGCACTTCCACCGACCATCCCGACCGCGCCGCGATGCTGTCCAACCTCGGCGTCGCCCTACAGAGCCGGTTCGAACGAACCGGGCAGCTTACCGACCTGGACACCGCGATTAGCAGCGGCCAGGCGGCCGTTGATGCCACCCCCACCGACCACCCCAACCGCTCCATGTACCTGTCCAGCCTCGGCGTCGCTCTGCAGCGCCGGTTTGAACGGGCCGGGCAGCTTACCGACCTGGACACCGCGATCAGCACCATCCAGGCTGCCGTCGACGCCACCCCCACCAACCACCCCAACCGCGCCGCGATGCTGTCCAACCTCGGCGTCGCCCTACAGAGCCGGTTTGAACGGACCGGGCAGCTTACCGACCTGGACACCGCGATCAGCACCATCCAGGCTGCCGTCGACGCTACCCTCGACAACCATCCCGACCGCGCCATGTTCCTATCCAGCCTCGGTGTCACTCTGCGTATCCGGTTTGAACGGACCGGGCAGCTCGCCGACCTGGACACCGCGATTAGCAGCGGCCAGGCGGCCGTTGATGCCACCCCCACCGACCACCCCAACCGCTCCATGTACCTGTCCAGCCTCGGCGTCGCCCTACAGAGCCGGTTTGAACGGACCGGGCAGCTTACCGACCTGGACACCGCGATCAGCACCATCCAGGCTGCCGTCGACGCCACCCCCACTGACCACCCCGACCGCGCCGGACGGCTGTCCAGCCTCGGCGTCGCCCTACAGAGCCGGTTTGAACGGACCGGGCAGCTTACCGACCTGGACACCGCGATCAGCACCATCCAGGCTGCCGTCGACGCCACCCCCACCAACCACCCCAACCGGGCCGCGATGCTGTCCAACCTCAGCGTCGCCCTGCAGAGCCGGTTCACACGGACCGCGCAGCTCACCGACCTCGACGCATCGATTACCAGCGGCCAGGCCGCTATCGACGCCACCCCCATCAACCACCCCAACCGCGCCGGGCGGCTGTCCAACCTCGAACTCGTCCTGCAGTACCAGGCACAGACTGGCGGGATCAACGACCTAGACGAAGCAATCGACGTCGGTCGGGACCTGGTGAGCAGCACCCCCACCGGGACGCTCGAAGCAGCCCGCGCGATCCGTCCCTATCTCACCAACTGGTTCACACCGCAGGACGCCGCCGACCTCGACGCACAATTGAGAGATTTTCTCGCCGCAGCCTCTACCGACCGAGTCGATCTCACGCAGCTGCACGTACTGCTCGACGCGCATCCGCATACTCGCCGGTTTCTACGTGACGTTCTCGCCGACGCACCGCACTACCGGCCCCCTGATCAGCAACCCCGCTACCAGCGCACCTCCCACGTTGACTCCCACGGTAACCCAGCCCCGGTCGCTTCCGACCGGTACGTCTGCCCTCGCGGCGACTACACCTGGTACCGGCCCGATCCCAGCACCCCGGTCCCCGACTGCCCCGCCCACCAGATAACCCTCACTATAACGCCGGCCGAGGATATCTGATCAGAGAGCGATCCTCGTCTGTTAACTAGATATCAGGGTGAGGATTTTGGGTGCCGTATCTGGCAGTAAACTCTAACTTTGAGCGTTATTCATATGTCACCATCCGAGTCGGTAGAACTCGAGGCGGGTGACGATGCGGATGATGTTGGGGAGTTCGGTGAGTAGGCCGCGGTAGCCGGTGGCGAGGATTTTCCAGTTCTTGAGGTGGGCGATGGCGCGTTCGACGGCTGAGCGGCGGGCGGAGATGGTTCTGTTGACGGTTTTCTGGTAGTCGGTGAGTTCGTCGTTCTTCGGTTTTTTGGTGGGGTGGGTTTCGGTGGTGCCCTGGTAGGCTGTGGGGTGTCAGAACTCGGCCACCGGTGTTGATCTGGGGTTTTAGGCGGCTCGTTCGTATTCGTTGATCAGGCCGCCGAGGACGGGCTGGCGTTTGATCCGTTCCTGGGTCAGGTCCGCGACGGGGTGATCAGGCCGTGGTGGTTGAAGGCCGCGGCCGCGGTGGGGTCGTCGTCCGTTGTAGTGCCGTGCGTACTCGGCCAAGACAACGCGCAGGTGCCGCTCACCGAAGATCAGCATCCGGTCGGTGACCTCGGTTCGGACGGTTCGCACGAACCGTTCCGCGTAGGCGTTCGCTCGTGGGGTTCGGGGTGGGATCTTGACGGTGGCGATGCCGGCGTCGGCGAGGACCGCGTCGAACGACGCGGTGAACTGACAGTGGAGTCCACCGACGTGGTGTACGGAGGGTGACCCCGAGGATGTGGACGGTGCGGGAGCCAACCTCGATGACGAAGAAACAGTACAGACGCCGCAACGTCAGCGCGCAGTCCACGTGGAAGAAGTCCACGGCCAGCATCGTCGACGCCTGCGTACGCAGGAACTGCCGCCACGTCGTGTCGGTCTGCCGTTTCGGAGCCGGGGGCAGCCCCAGGAACGTCAGGACCCGGCGGATCGTGGACGCGCTCACCTGGTGGCCGAGCTTGAGGAGCTCGCCCTGGATGCGCTGGTATCCCCACGTCGTGTTCTCGGTCGCGAGCCGCTCGATGAGGGTCACGATCTCCGTGGCGACCGGAGGCCGTCCCGTCCGCTGCGGATGGATCCATTTCCGTGTGACCAGACGGCGATGCCACCGCAGGACGGTCCCCGGGGTGACCAGCCGGTGCGTTCGCAGTGCCCTGGGCAGGAGCCGGATCAGGGCGGCGAGGACCGCCCGGTCCGCCCAGTCCCACTGGGGCTTGGGCTGGGTACGGCACAGCACCGTGACCTCATGCCGCAGCACGAGCAGCTCGATGTCCTTCGACGCCGACGAACGACCAAGCAGGACCAGCCAGCCACACACCCGCACGAAGATCAGATAGAGCAGGCGTACGGACATAGCTGACCATCATGCCGGCTGCCGCACCGTCGCATCACCCCAGCTCACGGGCCCAGGCCGACTTCTGGCACCCTACAGGCTCCCGTTTGGGAGCCGGGTCGTCGGACACCTTCGATCTACAGCGTGTCCGCAGGGGCTCCAGCGGCACAACCGTGCGGCGCGAAAACGCCAGCCTGTGACTGACCTGCGGCCCTCGACTTGTAATCGAAAGGTTAGAACGTGTTTGAGAATGCGGACTGGTGACGGTGTGTGATCTTGCGGGGTGTGCGATGGGGGTGCACTCGTCGGATCATGGCCGGCTGGGGGTGGCGGGGGGCTGACGGTGGACGGATGGCGCGTGCTCCTCGTCATCGGTATCCGTCGGATCTGTCGGACTCGCAGTGGGCGTTGGTCGGGCCGCTGCTGCCACCCGCGGCGGTGGTGGGCCGCCGGGAGAAGCATGATCGGCGCGATGTCGTCGACGCGATCCTGTACGTGGTGCGCAACGGCTGTGCGTGGCGGGCGTTGCCGTCGGACTACCCGCCGTGGCAGACCGTCTACTACTACTTCGCCCGCTGGCACGACCTGGGTGTCACCGAACGTGTCCACGACGCGCTGCGGGACCAGGCCCGCCGCGCCGAGGGCCGGGACCCCGAGCCGACGGCGGGGATCATCGATTCCCAGTCGGTGAAGGGCGCTGACACCGTCCCGGCGTCCTCCCGCGGCTACGACGCCGGCAAGAAGGTCAATGGTCGCAAGCGGTTCATCGCCGTGGACACCATGGGCATGCTGCTGGCCGTCCTCGTCGTCCCGGCGAGCACGCACGACACCGCCGGCGGCCGGCAGCTCCTGCTCGACAGCTTCTTCGCCGGCCGGCGGCTACGGCTGGTGTTCGCCGACGCCGGCTTCGCCGGCGTCTTTGTCGACTGGGCCGCCCGCATCCTGACCCTCACCCTGCAGGTGGTGCGCAAACCCGCCGGACAGAAGGGCTTCTCCGTCCTGCCACGGCGCTGGGTCGTCGAGAGGACTCTGTCGTGGATCACCGCCCATCGCCGGCACGCCCGCGACTACGAACGCCGCCCCGACCACGCCGAATCCCTCATCCGCTGGGCCATGATCGCCACCATGGTCCGGCGCATCGACCGAGCCACGCCCGCCCGCCGACCCGGACCCCGACCACTACAGAGAATCATCTAAACGACGATCTCAAACACCTTCTTAGGGGTTCGAGTCCCCTCACCGGCTCCACTTGATCAGGTTCTCGACGCGCTCCAGTCCCATCGGAAGCTGCGCGACCTGGTCAGACGCGCTAATCCGAGCGGTGTTCGACCGAGGCGGTCAACCGTTCGGGACGCGGCTACCGCCTTGCCCTACGGCTGGTAACAGGCGAATTCAGGGAGCGCGTGTAACCACCGCTGCCCAGTCTCACTCCGCGCCAGCAGGGTAGGGGGACGGCGCCGATGGCCGAGAGGAATCGGACAGTGCAGCGAGCCCCTTTCGAAGAAGTCCGTCGTCAAGGGATCCTCGAAATTCCACCAACCTTACATGGTCAAGAGGAGATTTGTCTCGAAAGACATCTGGCAGGCGCTTGTTGGTCACTATAAGAGTGGGTTGATCATTTGGCGGAAATGCCCACTCTTTGAACTTAAAGAAGCGCCCATTGATCGGCTGAAGCTCGAGAAGGATGCGCACTCCCGGACCCTCGTTTTCGGATAGAATCGCGACAAAGTCAGCCTCGAGCATGCGCGCCGCACTCCTGTCGATATCCGCGCCTATTCGAATGAGCGCAGCCTGGACCGTCAACTCGAACACAGCGGCTTCGCGCGTTGGACTCGCCTCGATGATCGCGAGCGTGTCCGCCAACCCCAGAATGCGGTCGGCGTTGACTTCCAGTCGTGCCTCCTCTCGCACCTCGACAGCGAGCTTCCGGCGGACCCTAATCTCGGTGCGCCTTTCGAGTTCAATGCCGGTCGATTCGCTACCTAGGCGCCGTATCGCCGTGCCTTGAATCCCAAGGAAGAGGAATGCGGCGGCGACGACCAGCAACAGCGATGTCCCAGCCTCGTTTGAGCTTCGGAATACTGCCCAGACGCCTGAAAATCCCAGAGATACGCCAACAATTCCTGCAGCCAGACGCTCCCAGTTCCGCAACGGGTTAGCCCATTCGCCGGAGAGGCCATCGCCGTTCCCCTGCTTCGATTGGTCATCAGGCATGCGCACAGCCTAGCAAGATCGCGATGTGTCGATGTCCCACTTGGAGGACTCTCTACCGTAGGAGTCAGCGAGACCCCGGCTTGGGCGAGTATTGGCCCACAGCGGACCTGGGATCGCCACTGAGCCTTTCCGCGTAACGGCCCGTGACGCCTAGTGATCGCCGATGTGTTGTTCGTGTAGTGGCTAGTTAGGTGGTGCGGCGGTGCTCGGTGTGGATGAGCACGAGGGTCGCCTTGGCGATGAGGCCGATCTTCCAGGGGTCGAGGCTGACGTTCCGGAGCGCCTTGACGTGCTTCAGGAGCGCGTTCGCGCGTTCACCGACGGCCCGCAGGGCGTTGTGGATCCTGTTGTGCTTCTTAAGGGGACGCGGCGACTACGCCGGCAGGGTCCTGACGATCCGCGACGGCGATCTGCGCGCCCTCGCCACCCTCTACGCCATTACCCCCAGCCAGTTCATCGAGATGCTCCAGCAATGGGCGACGCTCGACGACAGCAGCAACCTCCCCGACACGTCCGACCGGACCTGACCCACCCGCGGAACCGAGGCCCGATGAGAGCGCGCGGCCGGCGCCATCTCCGTGCCCGGCGGACACATCTCCGGCCCCTGGCCGTTAAGCCGTCATGCGACACGACGGACTTGGGACTGCACCACTGGGGGCAGCGATCCTCGCCGAGGTGCGTTCGCCGGCCGAGCAGCCAGATGAATCCTGGCTGACTGGCGGAGTGCTTGTATTCGAACCCTGCCGTATCCTCGATCGCCCGGCTCGGGCGCCACGCGGTCCTCGGTCCTGGGCCGGCCCGCCTGGCGCGGTCGCCATCTCGTCGTATCGGGCGTGCTCCGCTACTATTTGGCCCATGCTGCAGGCAGTCCCACCGGCAGGTCGGTCGGTCGTCGCAGGCGACGGGAGGATCAGGCGGGGCGTAAGGCGGGCCGATGAAACAAGTAAGTCTGCTCGGCGCGGCGACCGACGGGCCAAGCCGCTGGCAGACCCAGGCCGAGCCCCAGCGCCGCAGCGCGCTCGCGGCGGCTCCTTCCGCTCGCTCCCGATGCCCGTGCGGGGTGATGGCCTAGTCTAATAGCGACATGAGGGTCAACGGTCCAGCGGCCTCCGCAAGGTAGGCGAAGAGTGCCACGAGACGCTCTGGGCCGACGGCAGCAGTAACGTGGCTCGGTGGCGGGCTCTCGTCAGCACGACGTACAACAACCTTCTCGCGCTCTCGAAGGGCTCGGACTCGGCGGCTCGGAGCTAGAGCTGTGAGAGATCGCTTCCGATGATCATCACCAAATGATGCCGGGCATCCGGCCACACGGCAAGTGTCGCAGCACCTGACTCCTACCTAAGGGGCCTGGCCAGCACGGCGGGAAACAAGCTAGGAGACTAATCGATCCCGCAGAGCGGCTCCGTCCAGAACGGTCTCCCGCGTCCGACCCAAAGGACCTTTCATTCGGACCATCACATCTTGACGTTCCGCGTATCATGGTCGAGTCCAGAGGATCATCGAGGCTAGGTATTCTGAAAATGCCAATCATTGGCGGGGCGCGGGCAGCGGTCGCGGTAGTCGCAACGCTGGCGGTTACACTCGCGCAACTGAACCTGCCCCGAGACTTCTGGCCTCGACAGGACCTCCTGCTGTATGCGAGCGTTTTTGTCCTTACGCTAATCGGTCTGCGTGAGGGTATGGAATCAGCGACTCGGCTTTCTCAATCTGCGCAAGTGCGGGACTATGAAAGAAACGTGCGAGCGGTCCTCGGCACAGGGTTGTCCCTGATCGTCGCGGAGACCGGCTGTTCCTGGGACAGTGTGGGCGTGCATGTGTTCCGGAGTCGGCACAGGTGGAGACTCCGCCTACTCGTCAACGTCGGTGGAGTCCGATTGGGCAGCAAGCCTGCGATGATATGGCCTCGCTGGCGACCAGGGAAAGGTGTAATCGGCAAGTCGTGGAGCAATGGGTCCCATGTCGCAGTCGATTGGCGCTCCTTCTACGCTGCTTCTAACGCCACGGGACGCGACGTCTGGCGTGGGCTTCCAGCCAGCGACCGCTATGGGTTGTCGTGGGGCGAACTGCAGCTGACCTCGGACTATGTAAGCATCGCCGCTCGCCCAATCTTCAGGCCAGACGGACAGCAGATTGGGTGCGTGGTCATTGACGCACCCGTTCCATACGCCGACTTGATGAAGCCAAAGGTACAAGAGATCATGCGAGATATTGCGACCAGCGTCTATCAGCTCGGAACACCGCCGAGTGCATGGTGGAAGTATCACCGCCAGCCGTAGGTTAACGAAAGTAGGAGCACACAGTGGATCAGGTTCCACCGCTAGCACAGGGACCGCTGTCGGCCGACTTTCTGGAGAAGCTTCGCGTCTATGGCGGCACCGATGAATTCGTGGCGAGGCTAAGCGCCGACCCGCCGACGGTGCGATCGTCGGACGACCTGCCAGACGATGTTCCGGGTTCGATTCGCCGGATACCGGTTCCCGACGCAGCACGGAAGGGAAGGTATGTACGGCGGCGGTATCCCCGCGGTCTTGGTGATGGTCTGATTATGCTGTCGGGTGCCGACGTGGCCTTGTTGGCCGACTTCCCGAGCGAGCGCCCGAAGTACGTTGGTCTCGGTGGCATGATCTTTACCACGGGCGTGATGGCCGGCCTATCCGCTGTGGTCGCCATAAAAATTGCGCTGGATGCGCCTACAGGCGTTTGCCTTGCGATCGGAGCGCTGTGGGCGCTCGCCGTGATAAATCTTGATCGATGGATTACCGTTTCCGTGCAATGGCAAGGAGCTTGGCACCGAAAAATACTCGTCGCCCTGCCACGCCTCGCGCTCGGAGTCATCCTCAGCATCGTGGTCGTCGAGCCACTTCAACTGCAAATCTTTGAGCCAGAGATTAACGCGCAGCTCGTAGTAAACCACCAGATGCAAGTTGCAGCGTTCGAGAAGAGCCTTGCCAGCGACCCGCGGGTAACCCGTATCGCGATTCTCAGAAGCGACGCCACACGGAGTCAGACAGTTATAGATCAAGGTGGCCCCGAAGCGGAGATCGCCAAGGCTGCTCGAAACAGTGACCTCGCTAAGATCGACAGCCTGGAACGCAGCGTTCAGCTCGGCCGAGCCGCGGCGACGGCTCAGATTATGAACGACGATGGTCTTCTTGCGAGGTTGCAGGCCCTCAGCACCTTGACTTCCGAGCATAGGTCGATTGCGACGGCGATGTGGCTACTCAGGCTGCTCTTCGTCGCTATCGAACTCTTGCCAGTTCTAGTGGGGCTCCTGCAGGCGCTGGGCCGGCCGACTCTCTATGATCGCCTGAGGGTGGTCAAGGAACACTATGTGATCGCCGAGGAGGAACTCCAGATCTCCCGGCGCGAACAACTAGTCGAAATCGCCCAGCGAGAAGATGCGGCGGACACGATTAGGGAAATCGAAGAGTTCCTCTCTCGGCAGATCGAGGCGAGGCTGAGTCAGGCGAAGGACGAGGTCTATTCGGATGTCTTGATGCGACGTCAGCTCACACGCGCCCGAGTCGTCTAGTGTCCTGAGTCTTTAGTTCCTATATAGATCGTATACTGGGTTCATGCCTGGACCGCGTGCCAGGGATTTGCCGATTAATAAGATCCGTTCTTGATGTTGTGGATCAGGCTGGTGAGGTCCTGCGCGGTGGGCGCGATGATCGGCGCGGGTCGGATGCGCCGATCGAGGCAGCGGCACTGAAACATCACCGATAGACACTACCGGTCCTAGCGGAGAGGAAGTAGTGACGGCGCCACGGCCGCAGGTAGGGGTAATGGCCAAGTGCCAGCCGCGAAATCGGAAACGTATCCCTAGCACCAGCGTCACCCTCACTCTCGAAGTCCTCGCCGTCCACCGACTACTCGCCTTGGATTCAGCGCTTGTCTATGACGTCAGATGACTCCGGGAACCACAAAACCTGCACCGGAGTTGTTTCCTCTCCTTCCCCCTCGACGGCAGTCATGTCATCCAATGTACGGCGACGCGAGAGAAGGTGAGCCAGCGCCTCAGGCAGCTGTTCAGCCTTCAACGATTGATCCTGGAACATGGGCTGGCCGGAATGAACCGCGTGAAGGAAGTGACATAGACGATCGGCGCCCGGGATCCGAGCGAGCGCGTGGTCCTCCGTAGGGAGGTCCACGTCTCCCTGACGCCCCTTCAGATATCTGTCGAGGTCCTGAGCAGGGATGACCCAGCACCAGTGCGCAAACCAGGGCTGGAACCGTACATGGAATGGGGCATTCTTCACGGTCGGGCTCTCGCCAGCCCATCGACGAGAGCCTCTCTCACTCGAATTATGGCAGGCTCTGCACCTGCCCTGCCGGTCGGGATCGGAGTTGCAAATCCTGATCCAAGGTAACGCCAGCCTGGCCGGTTTCGCGGGCAATACATACAGGACTGGCCGCCCCGCGCCCAGATAACCGCACAGCTGCCTTCGGTCGATTGGCGACCTCCACGGCTTATACGGGTCTTTCGCGGCATCCGTTATCGTCCCCTTACATTCGAAGATGAAGGCCCGAGTGTCGGGAATCGAGACAACGTGATCAATTTGACCCCGAGTATTCGAGGGAGACCATATAATTGCATACGGAATGAGTTGTGCCACCTCGATAGCGAACATTGTGTCGACGGTTCGTTCCGGTATCATTCTTGCGGTAATATGCCACACCCCCTACTCCTTCTCCCAATGCAGCATTCCACGGTACCGGACGACCCAAATTTACCAATCACACCGCCTCCTTACTCCCGGTGGGACGCGGCGGCAACAGCGAGGGCGCGAGACCATAGATCGCAAGGGTTCGGAGATTTCCCAAACGCGGACACGCCAATTGGTCATCCGTCAGATACCTGCCTGCTCAGGTGTGGACGGGCAAAGTCCAAGACGGCCGCGCTCGTGCGGCCGATCTGGTTCAACAGCGCCCGGGCAGGCTGGTCGAGCTCGATGACGTGGTGGTGGATCCGCACGCCGCTGCGGCGGATGGTGTGGGTGGTCGGAGAGCCGCCGACGTAGACGAGGTGGCCGTCGGTGAGGCCGAGTGCGGCGCAATAGGTGACCAGTTGGTAGAGGTCCTCCATCGGTACGGAGGTGGGGGTCTTGTATTTGGCGTCGATGACCGCGCGGCAGTGGGGGCCCTGCCACCAGGTGATGTCGGGGCGGGCGGCCAGCTTTCGGGCCTCGTCGAGGTGGACGATCCGTTGGCCGTCGACGGCGCCGCCGTGGAATTCCAGTTCGCGGCGCAGGCTGGCGGTGAGCCACTGTTCGTACACGGTGTACATGTCGAACAGGAATCCGGTCGCGGCGATCGTGCCGGCGCTGGCGGACGGGGGCATGTCGATGCCTCGGTTGGCCAGGACGAGCCGGGCCAGCCGTAGGGCCGGCTGGTAGCGGAGGGTCAGCCGGGTGGCGGGGGTCGGCGGCGGCGGGGTGCCGGGGACGAGCGGGGTGACGTCGGCGAGCAGCCGCTGGGTGCGGTGCAGCGCCGCCCGGGTCGGTGCGGGGATACCGGGGATGCGCAGCAGCCTGCGGGTGGCCGCGGCGAGGATGCGGTTCTCCGGGATGTCGGCGGTGTAGTCGTCGTAGCGGACCTCCAGCGGGACGGCGACGCCGAGGCGGGCCCGCATCTGGTCGGCCTCACGTAGCCGTCCGCGCAGCACCGGCGATGCCTCGTCGACCGGCCGGTAGCCGCGCAGCAGCCCGCCGACCAGAGCGCGGACGGTCTGGCCGGCGAACGCGACAGCGAGGCCGGTGACGAGGTCGTCGGCTGGGTCGACGTTTACGTCGTCGTCCCGCCAGCCAGTCGGGTCGCGGGTGTGGCCAACCATCCACAGCAGCCGTGCCACTCTGACCTTGGGCTGGACGACCAGCTCGACGTCGCCAGCCCGGACGAGACCGACCTTCGTCGACGCCGTCAGCCGGAGCGTGCCGTCGAGATCGCGGCTGGCGCTGACGGCCCCGGTCGCGACGAGCGTACGGGCGACGTCCTCGGCGAGGCCCGGGACGGCCTGCGACTCGTACTCGGCCAGGACCACCCGCCGCGTCGCTGTCTGTACGTTCACCGGCCGGCAGCGCCCGCGCCGCTACCCGGCTCCTCGACGGGAGGGACGGTGGGCGCGGCGGCCCCGGAGTCAGCCGTGCCGGCATCGTCGGAGGAACTCGGAGCCGCATCGCCCGCTCCGCCACCGACGACGCTGGCGGGGAGCATCGCGAGCAGTGCGGCCAGCCCGTAGCGGTCGTGGACGTAGGCGGCGACGTCGGCGTGCTCACCGAGGTGGCGTTCCTCCAGCAGCGGCAGGATCTGGGTGCGCCAGATCCTGGCCAGCCCGGCCTCGGTCGCCACCCGCCTGTTCATCAGGTACGACGGCCCGACCGCCGCGTCCCGGTCGCCGATCGCGGCGTTCAGCACGTCAAGCAGGTCGGCGATGTGGGCCGGCAGATTGTGTCTGGCCAGCCAGCGGCGCAGCATGTCCGCAACCGGCGGCTCGCCCGGGAACAGGGGCTGCCAGGCGAAGCGGCGGCGCATCGCCGCGTCGACGAGCGCGATCGACCGGTCGGCGGTGTTCATCGTGCCGATGACGAACAGGTTCGACGGCAGCCGGAAGTCCTCGCCCGCCGAGTACTGCAGCTCGATCGTCCGGTTGCGGTACTCGAGCAGGAAGTACAGCTCGCCGAACACCTTCGCCAGGTTCGCCCGATTGATCTCGTCGATGACCAGGACGTACGCGCCGGACGGGTTGGCGGCGGCGTCTTCGACCAGGCGGCGCAGCGGGCCATACTCCTTCGAGAAGCGGAACGTGCCGTCGGCGCCCAGCCCCGGCCGGAACCCCTCGACGAAGTCCTCGTAGGCGTAGGACGGGTGGAACTGCACCAGCCGGGGGGTGCCGTTGGTCTGCTCCGCCACGAACCGGGCGATCTCCTGCGCCAGGTAGGTCTTGCCAGTGCCGGGCGGGCCGTACAGGACGAGCTGCTTCTTCTCGTCCAGCAGGTCGACCGTCTCGACCAGCCAGTCGTGGTCCACCAGGAGTTCGCCCGACAGTTTCTCGGTTGGTGCGGGCAGCGCCTCCAGCGGCGGCTGTTCGACGATGACTTCCGGCGGTTCTGGGCTGGTGACACCGACGTCGGCGCGGTCGAGGTCCACAACACGCCAAAGCCCATCACTGGTTTCCGCCGAGGCATCACCGTCGCCGTTGGCCGCCGAGAGATCGATCTCGACCGCGTCGGCGAACTCGCGGGCGGAATCACCGAGACTGACGACGAGCTGCTGGCCGGTCAGTCGATCCTGGGTGCTGTCAGACAGATCGGAACGGCGTAGCGGGACGTCGAACCAGCGGACCTCGCGCCGGCTGTGCGCCGGCAGCTGCCCGGGGACCCAGTACGGCCCGCTGGCGACAACTCCGACGTGTACCCGCGCCTCGTTCACCGTGACGACCAGGTCTCCGTCGGAAATCTGGTTGAGGAAGCGGTCGAGAAGCGCCACCCGAGCTCGTTCCTGCGTCGCGCTCAGGTCCGGCTCGGCCTCCCGGACCACCTGCGCCAGCTGGGATCGGGTGAGATCGACCTCCACCCGGTCGTAGCCGGGCAGCGAGAGGGAGCAGTATCCGTCTTCAAGCCAGCGCGGCACCAGGTTGCGACCCTGGACGTTCGCCCCCCGGACGAGCCAGCCGCGCGGGTAGGAGATGTCCGACGGTGCGCGTTGCTCCTCGCCGTGCTGCTCCCAGAGCCGTGCCCATCGTGGGGCGTAGAAGTCGACGGGGCCTTCGCGAGCCTCCATCGCGGCCCGGATCGCGGCAAAGTCCCGCTCCTCGTCTCCGCTGGGAGCATCGATCTCATGGCGGAACGTATCGACAATCTTGCCGAGATGAACAACGCTCACCGCGTCGAGGAACGTGCCGGGGAAGGCGAGCCGCAGCAGGGCCATCCGCTGCGCCCTCGCGGTCGTGGTCGGGATCTCGTCGAGCAGCGCCCGGAACGACCACGGATCAGCCAGCACCGCGCTGACCGTCGACGGCGGCCGGGACTTGAGATGCGCGACCACCCGCGCAAGCCAGGTCACCTGCTGCGCCCGGTAGGTGTTGAACGCCACCCCCGTGTACATGATTCCGCCGTCCAACACCTCGTCCAGATCCGGCGGAATCGAAACAGACTCGCGCGGAATACCGAGAACGCTGCGGAGCGCGAATCGCTTGGCCGCCCCCTTGACGCTCAGCGACGGCACCAGGTGCAGGTAGAGGATCTCGGCGGCAAGCTGCACGACCTCGGACGCGGCACCGTCAAGTTCCGCCTGGAGCTTCTTCAGGAAAGTTCCGCTTACCCCGCTCGGCGGATTCTCCAGCCGTACCACGAGATCCTCGGCGTTGCTCCGGGTCCACACCCGCCGACCTGGCGTGAACACCGAATCGTCCGCGGCGAAACCCCGGTCGAAGATGGCGCGGACAGCGGTGTAGACCTGTTCCTTGGTGGTCACGCGCGGCTCCGATCGGGGTGGCGGGGGCCGTCGCCAGGAGGCGGATTCAACGGAGACGTGAAGCTGCCGGTGGCCATCCCGTCGTAGGCAGCGAGGACGAGACGGCGGGTGCGGAACTCACCGAACGCCCTCTCCTCGTTCTTACGCAGCACGAAGAACGAGTCGACGACGTGCTCGGCCTCGTCTCGATCCAGCCCGTACAGGTGCAGGTAGGCGGCATCCAACTCAGCCCGCAACTGCGCCCGCCGCTCCGGCACCCACCGGAACGGCGGCCCATCCCCCGCGTTCAGCTCTTCGGCGTAAGGAACCATGTCCCACGACGTATAGGACAACTCCAGCACCCGATCCGCCACCCAGTCCCGCAACTCCACTGCATCGTCCCACGAGCACGGTCGGAGATACGCCGAAGGCGGCAGCACCGGAAGCTGCGCCACAACTCCAAACGTTAGATGAGTTCCGCTCAACTTCTGCCTAGCAGTGTAGTCAAGAGCCAGAGATGAGAGGTTCGCGTGCAGCGCCGCAATTCCCGTGCACGTCGACAACAGGAGAGGCGTTGTGTGGCCGACTGCGGCGACAGGCATAGCCGACGCGATAACCGTGCGCTCGTCAACGCTGCGGGCTATGTCTCGCCAGCCGAGAAGCCAGCCACGATCCCAGCGTCCATCTAGTACATCTTTGACCTGCTCCTCGGAGACCCAGTAACGAGGCCACGCCACTGCATTAGGATCGCCATGCACGGCGTCCTCCAGCTTGGGCAGTGTTCCTTTGTTCAACTGGGCCTGACTAGCTCCGTCGTACGTCGCATAGCGGTGGTCATATTGATGTAGCATCTTCGCTTCGAAAAGCGGCAACATACGCCCATCCGCGCACAGGAGGACGTTTCCTTCAATCTCCCAACCGTCATCGACCAGCTCCTTCTCGGCGCGAAACAAAGCCGAGTCATTTGCCATGTGAAGCATGGCCAGAAACGACACATTCCACGGATTCTCGTTTCCCTTGACAAGGACTGGAACACGGCGGTGGATACCGATAGCGATTTCGGCGTCTCGTCTGGATCGGAAGACCGGAGTCGTACCGCTGTTCGGATTGACCAGTAGTAGCTCGGAAGGTGCCAGCTGAAACCTGTGCCCGGGGAGGTCGGACATATAGCGGGTGGAGAACGCGAAGGATGCCCTGTCAATTCGACTTCCCCCTGTCGCACACAACAGAGCGAATCGAAACTGGTTATGTACACCCGGAAATATCTTGGCTTCGTTCTCGAAGTCGAAGAAGGCAACCAGGGTGGCGGTCTCCACGAGCTTACGGAAGAAGGGGGCGGTGGTGTCGCCGGTGGCGATGTTGGTGGGGAGGATGACGCCCAGTCTGCCGTGGTGCGCGACGAGAGACAGGCCGTGTTCGGCGAAGACCTGGAAGGTGTTGATGTCGCCCCGGCCGGTGAGCGGGTAGCGGCCGGAGTCGTGCGCGTAGTGGCTGGCGAAGTCGGCGTCGCGCAGGGCGCGCAGGTACTCGGCGGCGAGGGCGGGCCGTTCCTCGTCCAGCTTCGCGATCATCTTCTTGCGGGCGGCCGCGTTGGGTGCCTTGGCGATCTCCCGGTCGCGGCTGGCAAAGAACTCCTCGTCCTGCAGTTTGACCCGTTCCCAGGGTGGGTTGCCGAGGACGCAGGAGAAGCCGCCGGGCAGGATGTCGGGGAACTCCAGGGGCCAGTGAAAGAAGCGGTGGCGCTCCCGCAGGCTGGCGAGCACCCGCAGCTGGGCTGGGGTGAGGGCGGCGGCGCCGGTTTCACGGATCTGCCTGATGTCGTTGCTGGTGGGCGGCGCCGGTTCGGCTCGCAGCTCGGTGACCGGCAGCGGGGTGCTCGTCTTCTTCAGGCGCTCCTGCGCGCGGGCGACGGCGTCGGGGTCGAGGCGGTGCGGCCAGGCGAATGCGGCGCACCAGGCGTCGGCGGCTAGCCGCGCGTGGTCCAGTTTGACGTTGGCCTCCGCCTGGCGCCATCGCCGAGCCTTGTCATGCACGGCACCGAGGTTGTCCTCGGGCAGTCGAGCGAGCGTCTGGAAGTCGGCTCGCCAGGCCTCGCTGGGGTCGGCGAACGGCAGCTCGTTGTAGCCGTCGGCGGCCTTCTTCAGCTCGTCCCGGTTACGTTTGCGGTAGGCCCGCAGCTGGGCCGGGTCATCGCCGACGAGGCCCTTGAAGGCGTCCTCGGGCAAGCCAGCGTCCACCAGGTCGGGGGTGGTGCCGATGAGGGCGTTTCCGACCTTGATATGGGCGTCGAGGAACGACAACGGCCGGCCCGGGTCGAGGGCCTCCAGCCACAGCGCGACCTTGGCGAGCTCCGCGGCCAGCGGGTTTATGTCCACGCCGTACAGGCAGCGGGCGACGACATCGCGCATCGCCGTCTGCGTGGCCTCGACGGGGGGTTCGGCCTCGCCGGTGCGGACGGCGGCGAGGCGGCGGGCGATGCGCCGGGCGGCGGCGGCGAGGAAGTGCCCGGAGCCGCAGGCCGGGTCGCAGACGGTGACGTCCAGCAGGGCCCGCTCGGGGTCGGCGGCCTGGCTCGCCGCGTCGAGGACGGGGTCGAGGGCCTCGTCGAGCAGGATCTCGACCAGTCCGGGTGGTGTGTAGTAGGAGCCGGTGGTCTTGCGTTCGTGTCCGGCGGTGACGTCGAGGGTGAACGTGCCGGTGTCCCGGTCGAGGTGGGGGACGAGTTCGAGGAGCGACTCGTAGACGCCGCCGAGTTCTTCGGCGCCGAGGTTGCGGTAGTCCACCGACCGGGGCAGGCCGCTGTCGTCCCGGATGACGGACAGGGCGCGGACGGTGGCGAGGAGGTCGGCGTTGGTGAGGGCGGTGGTGGCGAGGTGGCCGAGCTGGTCGGGTTCGTAGATGCCGCCGAGGCCGGGCAGGGCGAGCTCGGGGCGGCCGGTTTCCGCGCCGAGGCCGTGCAGGACGACCTGGTGGGCGGCCCACAGGTCGCCGTGCCGTCCGCCGGCCAGTCGGCGCCGTGCCAGTCGGCGCAGCCGCTCGGTGGAGAAGTACCGGCGGTAGGTGTCGCGGGCCTGTGGGGCGGCGTCGTGGGGGTGAAGCAGGTCGCGGTCCTCGGCGACGAACAGGACGAGCAGCTGGTAGACGACGCGCAGCAGGAGCCGGTAGTACTCGCGGCTGGGCAGGGTGCCGTCGGCGAGGGCGGCGCGCAGCGCTGTGTTGTCGGGGTGGCGCAGGAAGCCGCGGCCGAGGACGGTCAGCGCCTGGGTGACGCCGTCGCGCAGGGCGGTGAGCGCGCGGGTGCCGCGTCGGGTTCCCTCGCCGCGCCAGGTCTCCAGCCAGCAGGTTTCCGGGCGGGCGTCACTGTTCGGGCGGGGTTCGACCCGGCTGGCGTGGGCGACGAGCCAGAGCAGGACGAAGTCGGCGAAGACCTCGCCGTCGAACATCGCCTCCAGGTCGAACTCGACGTAGGCCTGGCGGACCAGGGACGCCGAGTCGCGCAGCAGGCGCAGCCGCAGGCCGTTGGAGACGAACCCCCACAGCAGGTCGGGTGAGCGGTTCAGCAGTTCCTGCACCATCGAGTGCGGCGCGGCGCCCGCCGCACCCGGCACACCCGCGGTTCGGTGGTCGAGGCTGACCCCGGCGCCGAGCAGGTGCACGGGGCTGCGCTCCCACAGGTGGGAGACGGGGTAGGCGCGGGTGCCGGTGGGACCGTCGATGGTCATGCCGCCGGCGGGGGCGGTGGGCAGCCGGCCGTAGCCGAGCTCATCGAACAGCACCCGCAGCCAGCGGTTGCGGGTGGCTTCGGTCTGGGTGCCGGTGACCGGGCCGGGCGGTACGAGGCGGCGGAAGTCGGCCCAGGCCGCCTGCAGGCGGGTGAACGAGCGGTTCGCGCCTTCGCGTAGGGTCTCCCGGCCGATGAGGCCGTAGTCGGCGGGTTTCTGGCCGGGCAGGCCGTCGCTGGTGGCGACGGCGGCGAGCAGGTCGGTGGGCAGCAGGCCGCCGACGCTGCGGACGGTGGTGAAGGCTCCGGTGGCCGGTGGGGTCGTCATACGCGGGCCGCCGGCAGGTGCAGGTACACGCCGAGGATGTCGGCGGGGCGTTGGGCGGTGACGGTCAGGCCGCGGCGGACCAGGTTGCCGGTGCTGCCGGCAGCTTCCCGGACGCGCCGGTGGCTGGCGAGCAGGTCCGCGGCCAGCGTCTCGCCCACCTCGGTGAGGTGGTTGGTGAGGCCGTCGAGGCGGGCGGTCAGCCGGCGCAGGTCGGCGGCGGCGAGGTCGCGGGGATAGTTGGCGACCGGGCGGGCGGCGAGCTGGGCGGCGACCTGGTCGTCGTCGAGCCAGGTCGGGTCGGTGGGGGTGCCGGTGAAGCCCACGATGCGTGCCTCCTCGGCGACCTGCGGGCGCGGCCCGGTGCGGCCGGGCAGGGTCAGGTGCAGCCGGTAGCGGACGAGGAGCAGGACGGTGCGGACGTCGGCGGCGTCGGTGACCATGACGCCGCAGCGGCGGGCCGGCCGGTCGGCCTCGTCGACGCCGATCGGGTCGAGGGCGGTGTCCAGCACGTACCGGGCGAGGGTCTCCACGGTCGGGTCGGTGCGGGTCAGCACGGCCATCTCCGGTGGGGCCGGCAGCGCCTCGGCCAGCCGCAGCTCCCCGCCGCTCACACCAAGTTGAGAGCGCAACGCTGGTGGAAGGCCGGCGGTCGGCGCCAGGTAGTGGTCGCCGTCGCGATGCGCGGGGGCGCGCAGGGCAGCGAGGGTGGACAGGGCGAACTCCGCGACCTCGGCCGGACCACCGAGGCTGCCACGGATCGCCTGGACCTCCCGGCCGACCTCCTCCGGGCGGATCTGTTCCTGCGCGTACAGGGAGCGGGAGCGCTTCTCCCGTTCGGCCGCCGACGTCCACCTCGCCAGCAGGTCGGCGCGGGCGGCCTCGCCGACACCCTCCAGTTCGAGCTGGTCCGGCGCCGCCCCCGCGGCGAGCAGGCCCTCCAGAACCGCGGAGAGCACCAGGTCGGAGTCGGCAGGGACGGGCACGGACACGCCGGTGTCCTTGCGGATCGCGTCGTGCCTGCGCAGCAGGACGTCGAGGACCAGCGAGTCGATCGGGTTGTCCGCGCCAAAGTAGGTGACGGCCTTCACCGCTGGTGCGGTCTGCCCGAACCGGTCGACCCGGCCCTCGCGCTGCTCGTGGCGGGTCGGGTTCCACGACAGGTCGTAGTGGACGACGGCGGTGAAGTGGTTCTGCAGGTTGATGCCCTCGGAGAGGCAGTCGGTGGCGACCAGCACCCGGCGGTTCGTGCCGGCCGACCGGTCGGCGAGGCCGGCCACGCGCACGGCCCGGTCATCTGGTGGCTGCTCGCCGGTGACCGCCTCGACCTCCACGCCGGCGAAACGTCTGTCAGCGCGCAGGGCGGCGGCCAGGTAGGTGGCAGTGGCGATGTACCGGCAGAACACGACGACCGCGTCGCCGCCGTCGAGCAGCTCCTTGACGATCTTCATGCCGTTGGCGAGTTTGGCGTCGTCCGCCTTGCCGTGGAGCTTCTTCGCGTCGGCGGCCAGCGCGAGCAGCCGCGCGCGGACCGGGTCGAGCTGCGCGCCGGGGCTGGTGTCCGCGCCGTCGGTGGAGGTCGCGTCGCTCAGGTCGAGTACTCCGGCCTGGCCAAGCGCGTCAGCCTCGGCGACGCTGTCGGCGTCGGCGACCCCGCTGCGGTTGAGCAGGGTCGCGACGGCGGCGGCCGGGGAGGACGCGAGTGCACGCAGCAGCGCCAGCACCGACCACCAGCGGACCCGCTGCGCCACCGCGCCGCCGCGGGTGTCGTGGACGCTGTCGCGGGCGTAGGCGAGCACGTCGTCGAACAGCGCCCGGTAGGTGGGAGTGAGTCGGTAGTGCTCCTCGGCGGTCAGCCGGTCCGGGAACGACGTCGTCTCGTCGAGGTAGGCGCGGATGTCGGCGCGTTGCCGTTGGACAAGGTGGCGGGCGATGCGTTCCCGGTCGCGGCGGCGGGCCGGTCCGGACAGGTCCTCGGGCAGGTCGGCGAGCGCCGGGTCGAGCAGGGCCAGCAGCGCCCGGAACGCCGAGGTCTTGCCGCTGTGCGGGGTCGCCGTCATCAGCAGCAGGTGCCGGTCGGGGTCGGCGGCCAGGCTGGTCAGCAGTGCCTGCCGCTGCTGCGCGGCGGCACCGTCGCGCCCGGCGTCGTCGGCCGCGACGCAGGTGTGCGCCTCGTCGACCACGACCAGGTCCGGGCAGGCGCGCAGGAACTCGTCGCGGCGGCGGGCCGCCTTGATGAAGTCCGTGGACACGATCGTGTAGGGATGGTGTTCGAACAGGGACTCCCCCGCCGGCAGGTCGCGTTCCAGCCGGCCGGCGGTCGAGGCGAGTACCAGCGTCGCGTCCAGGGCGAACTTCTCCGCCAGTTCCGCCTTCCACTGCTGGGCCAGGGCCGGTGAGCACAGCACGGTGAATCGGTCGGTGCTGCCCTGCGCGAGCAGCTCGGTGACGATCAGGCCGGCCTCGATCGTCTTTCCGATCCCGACGCCGTCGGCGATCAGCAGCCGGACGGTGTCCATCCGCAGCGCCATCAGCAGCGGGACGAGCTGGTAGGAGCGGGGGGTGACGGCCAGCCCGGCCAGGCTGCGGAACGGGCCGCCGGAGGAGCGGAACCCCAGGCGCAGGGCGCTACGCAGCAGCCGGGCGCTGGCCGCGTCTCCCAGGTCGCTGGCGTCCGGCGGCGGGAACGTCGCGGGCTCGACCGATTCGAGAGCCGGCAGGATCCCGGCGACCTCGTCGTCGGTGCCGCCGAGGGGGCGCAGCAGCAGTAGGTTCGCCTCGCCGCCGGGCAGCACGACCCATTCCCGGCCGCGGGCGCGGACCAGGGAGCCGGGGGCGAAGGCTGGGGCGGTGTTCGGGGCTGTGGGGGCGGTCACCGGGCCGCCACTGGTCCGAACACGCTCGGCAGCTGCGCCACCTGGGACTCCCATTCGTCCTCGTCGCCGATCTCGATCACGGTCCAGCCGAGCGCGGCGAGCCGATCGACCGCCGGCTCGCCGGTGGTCCCGTCATCCGCCCTGTCCTGCCCGTCCGTCTCGGGGGCCTCGCGGCGCACGAACACGCCCACCTCGCCGTGCGCCAGGTGGTAGACGAGGTCGGGCCGGGCCTGCGCCTCGGCGATGAACTCGGCCGTGCCGTCCGGCGGTCGGTGGCCGTGGTCGCCAAGCCAGCGCACGAATCGCGCGGTCGCGTCCTCCCGAGTCAGCGGCGGGCCATCCGGGACCCCGGTGGGAAGGGGATCGGGGTCGGGGACGGCCGTCGTCGGTGCGGACTCGGGACCGGCCTCGGCGAAGTCCACCGTCCGCGGCGCGCTCGAGCCGGGGGCTGAGCCGGCGGGCGGTGGGAGTGTCGTGGTGCTGCTGTCGGCCAGCGCGAGCAGCAATGGCCGGGCCAGGAAGCGGTCGAGCAGTTCGTGCTCGATCTGGTTGCCGTAGGACAGCAGGCAGTCGTAGCAGGCCCGCGCGCAGCGCTCCGTCACACCATCGGGAGCGCCCCGGTCGCGGCCGTCGAGGTCGAAGTGCAGCAGGTCCAGCGCGCGGCGGGCGACGGCGTCGAGCTCGCCGTCGTGCAGCAGCCGGCGCAGCACCCCGGCGCCGCCCTCGGCCGACTCGTACAGCAGGATCCGGCGGCGGTCCCACAGGTGCGGCAGCGCCTCCGCGGTGAGTTCGGAGTCCTCGAGGTCGTACTCGACCTGGACGGCGCGTTTGAGTGCGTACTGGAGGCTGGCGAGTGCGTCCGGGCGCAGCGTGGCCTGCCATTCGACGACGAGTGCGTTGCGGCTGTCCTGGACGTAGGGGACGACCAGCTCGCCAGCCGCCGAGCCTCCCGACCCCGCCGTGGCCTTCCTGGTCAGGCTGTCCGGGTCGGTGGGCTGGTCGGAGCGGCGGGCCCACCGGCCGGTGGCCGCGTCGAGTCGGTAGCCGGTCGGCTCCTTGGCGCGGCGCCGCCGCAGGCCGATGTTCATCCGGCGGATCGTGGCCGCGTCGGCGTAGGCCAGCCACGCCAGCGCCGTCCCGTCAGCCGCCGCGACGGTCGCCTCGACCCGCCGGTCGGGCCCGTCGACCTGCATCGCCACGGCGGTGCGGATGTCGAAGCCCTGCCGGCGGCGTTCCTCCTCGTCCGAGCTGATCCGCTGCCGGCGCCGGGTGCTCGCCGTCGTCATCCGCAGCAGGTTGTTCCAGGCCGGACCCAGCTCGGCGTGGCACGAGGCGCAGACATCGTCGGCGGCGTCGTGCAGCGCACCGCAGCCGGCGCAGACCTTCGCCGCCTCCAGGGCGAGCCGCGGTTGGCCGCCCGTGTCCGCGCGCAGCGACCGGGCGACCTTGTAGACCTCGTAGCGCGAACCCTCGTGGTAGACCAGCGCGCCCGGGCCGAACTCGCTGATCGCCAGGAAGCGCGGCCGGGACAGGTAGTCGCCCTCGAACTGGCGGCGGCCCCGCCGCGCCGGAATGAACGCCGACACCGGAAGGCGCGGAAAGCTGTACCCCGGCAGAAACCCCTCCGACGCCAGGTAGCGGTAGGTGTAGAAGTCGCTCTGGTCCAGGGACGTCTCGGCATTGCGCAGCAGGTCGAGCTGGGCCTCCGCCTCGTTGCGGCGCGCCCGCGCGGCCGCGACCGCGTCCTTCGACGCCGAGACGTCGGTGATCACGCTGCTCGCCTCGGCGAACTCCGCCTGGGCGTTGCGATACAGCGTCCGCCACCGGTCGCAGGCCCGGTCGAAGTTCTCCAGCGCGCGGCTGACGGTCCGCTCCGCCCAGCCCTCGTCGTACCAGGGGGCCTCGACGATCTCCCGGGTGCCCGCCAGCACCCGACGAGCCCGCCGCGTCGCCCGCAGTCGGGCGCCCTCGTCCGACATCGCCGCGACCACCTCGGGCCGCAGTGTCAGGGGCGGGTCCTCGCCGGCGACAGTGAGAATGTCCACCAGCGAGCTGCCCAGCGCCTGCTGGGTGGTCTCAGCCAGCCAGATCGCCTGCACGTGGGCACGGACCAGGTCGGCGTTGGCCAGGTCCAGGCGGGGCGGGGCGACCGCGCCAGCGACCATGTCCTGGGAGCGGCGGAAGTAGTACTGGTCGTGGGCGCTGCCTCTGGTGCAGTAGGTGACGACCAGAGCGGGCTGGCTCTGCCGGCCGGCCCGGCCGGATCGCTGGGCGTAGTTCGCCGGTGTCGGCGGCACGTTGCGCATCAGCACCGCGTTCAGCGAGGAGATGTCGACGCCGAGCTCCATGGTCGGCGAGCAGAACAGCACCGGCAGCGACGCCTCGCGAAACGCCTGCTCTCGCTGCTCCCGGATCAGGGCGGGGACCTGGGCTGTGTGCTCGGCCGACGACAGCGCGGCCAGCTCTCTGGCCTGCTCCCGGTAGAGACCGACGAAGTAGCCGTTCGTCCGACCACCCTGATCGCCGACGGTGACGCGCAGCGGGTCGGGCGCTCGCGTGGTGCCGTCCCCGGCCTTCCACACCAGGACCGCCGCGTTCAGCTGATAACCGGCTCCGGTGCTCCCCCGCCCGTCATCATCGATCTTGTGCACGATGCCGTACTCCTCGGCCACTGTGAGAACCGAGACGATCGCGGCCTCGGCGTCGTCGACGGACAACGCGCTGCCGATGAGCGCTCGCACCTCCCGCCGCAGGAAGGCGCCGTACGCCGACCGGCCGGAGACGAACTGGTCCGTCCGCGGCTCGTCGCGGCGCTTGGCGCGGGGCAGCAGCCGGCCCGCGATGAACGGCTCCTCCTCCAGCTGCCACGGCCCGGTCAGATGCTGGTTCGCCAGCGACTGCGCCCGCTCGAAGCCGTCGAGGGAGAGCACGTCCGCGCGCAGCGACAAGCTGTGTCGCATCTCGTCCAGTAGCACCGCCATCAAGCGCAGGCGGTCGTCGGGCGCGACGTCGGCAAGCGCGGTGCCCCGCCACGACTCGTCGTCGGCTGCCGCCTCGTCCAACCACCGGTACTCGACGCGCAGCAGGCCGGCCTGCTCCAGGTTCGGCATCGTGATCCGGATGCCGCGCTGCAGATCGAGGTACAGCCGGTACTCGACGACCTGGCGCAACGCCCGATCGGCGAGCTCCCGCCCGGACCCCTTCCGCTGCGGCTCCTGCGCGTACCGTTCCCGCGGCAGCGACAGCGCCCGCACCACCGCCCCAGCGAGGTCCTCGTGGGTCAACCCGTCCTCGCCGGCCGCCTCGCACGCCCGGTGCAGGGCCGCGCGCACCATGCCGACCTGCACGAAGTCGTTGAAGTGCCCGGCCTGCAGGGCCGCGTCCTGCCGGTTGTCCGTGAACGCCAGCACCTTGCGGGCCTCGTCAGCGAGATCCTTCTGGTCCTGCAGCGCCCGCATCAGGCTGGAGCTGAGCACCGTCGCCGCCGAGCTGCGCCCCTCCGAGCCGAGACTCGACAGCTTCGCGAAGTCCTGCTGCCGGGGTGACTCATAGGACACCCGGCAGTCCGGGTTGAGGCAGAACCGGAACGGCGCCCGCACGAAGGCCGCCGCGAGGCCGCCGTCGTCGTGGTCGCCGAGCTGGCGGCCGTCCGGCGCCACCCGCATCGGCTCGGGAAGCAGGCCTGCCCGGTTCGGCAGCACGGATCCGTCGGCCGCGAGCCATGAGGCGGGCAGCCGGCCGGCCACCGCGTCGAGACCACGCGGCCACGGGGTCGACGCCGACACGTACAGGTAGCCGCCGTGCTCGTCGTCCTCCACGTCAGCCGACGTGCCACTCACCCCGAACCGACCATTGCGGCGGGTCACCGCGAGGTACTCCTGGCCGCACTCCCGGCAGAACACCAGCGGCACCAGAATCGCGTCCGGGTCATCCGGGTGCGCGAGCTGACGCCGCGTCGTGACGTGCCGGGTCTCCTCCACGTCGAGCGACACGTAGACGGTGTCGCCCTTGCCCACGAACTGGTGCAGCCGGAAGGCGAACAGCGGCCGGCCGAACGCGTCGACCTGCCGGCTACCAGCCAGCAGCGTCTCCCGCAGCGCGCGCTCGCACTCCTCGACCGCCGCGCCTGTCAGCCCGGCCAGCTCAGCGGCGACGTCCGGCAGCCTGCGCGGACGGCGCCGCACCAGCCGGCCATCCTCTTCCACCAGGCCGAACTGGGACTCCGCCCAGCTCGCCAGGACGTCCTCACGCAGCTCGACGGGAGGCACCCGCCTGGCCACCGCCGCGCGCAACCGGTCCGGGTCGGCGGAAACGTCCACGGTGGCCCGGCGCACCGTCTCGTCCACCACATGCTCCGGCGCCACCGGCAGCCCGAACATCGTCGACGCGGTGCGCGCGATCTCGACGTGCTGCTCGGCGCGGCTGCCGCCGGTCGCAAGCGTCGCCGACGTTCCCACGCACCGCACGTCCGGGCTGCCACAGGCGTCCCGGACCCGGCGGACCAGCATCGCCACGTCCGCGCCCTGCCGCCCGCGGTAGGTGTGCAGCTCATCGAGCACCAGGAAACGCAGCCCGCCCGCCCGCTGGATCAGCCGCCGCCGCTCCTCCGGACGGGTCAGGATCAGGTCCAGCATCACGTAGTTCGTCAGCAGGATGTCCGGCGGCTCCGCCAGGATCTCCCGGCGACGCTCGTCGTCCTCCTGGCTGGTGTACCGGGCGAACGTCACCCGCCCGTCGTCGCCCAGGAACTCCTTCAGCGCCTCGAACTGCGAGTTCGCCAGCGCGTTCATCGGATAGACGATGATCGCCTTGATGCCACCGCCGGTCCCCACCCGCAGGACGTGGTCGACGATCGGCACCAGATAGGTCAGGCTCTTACCGGACCCGGTGCCCGTCGTCACCACGTAGCTCGCGCCGACTTGGGCCAGCTCCACCGCGTCCCGCTGGTGGCGGTGCAGCCGGATCGGCATCCCGCCGATCCGGAAGATGTCACCACAGCCCGGATCCAGGCCGCCCGGCCCGCCGTGCGCCAGCTCCGAGATCTCACCGCCCGGCTCGAACGCCGGGTTCAGCGACAGCCACGCCTCCGGCCACAGCAGGCCCTGCGCCACCGCATCCTCGACGTGCGCCCGGATCCTCGCGTCCCGGATGGTCAGGAAGCCACGAACGAACTCCTCGTAGTCCCGCACCAGCCTGTCGCGCACAGCGAACACATCCACCGGCAACCCCCCAGGACGGTGCAGAACGGACTACCACACCGTAGCCTCATCACCTCATACCGTCTCAACTGGGCATCACGCACGCATCCGACCAGATGCGGACGCACACACTCCCCGTGCGGGACACGTCGCATCGATGAGATGCAGGCCCAAGACCGCCTAACTACTGGTCGGGGAAGACGGCTCGGGGCCTTCCAGGCCGAGCTTCACCAGGCGGGATTCGATTGCGCCACGACCACGCTGATGGCTGTCGACCATCGCCCGCACCGTCCAGCCCGCCTCATGCTCCTGGCGGAGTTGGTCGTCCTCCTCCGCTGACCAGGCGTCTCCATGACGGGGGTGGTCCCGCCGCTTCCGTTCCAGCGCCTGCGCGTACGCCGACCCCGGCGACCAGTCCCATCGAGATCACGTCATCCACCGTGTAGGTGGCCAGCACCACCAACACAGCCCACAACGCGGGTCCAGCCGCCACCAGAGGCGAAGGCGTCGAGATCCGCGTGGAGCTACCGCTACCGGACCCGGATGCCGACTCTAGTGACGCTCAGTAGTTGTCTATCCTTGTCTTCCGGACATATGGGAAGCGATGGCGCTGGCTGGGGGGCGACGATGGTTTCGAGCGCGGCGGCTCGGTTGTACGCGGAGATCTACGAGAGTCCGTCGAACTGCGGCCCACTACGCAAGCGACTCGGGATGGGCGACGCGTCGTTCGCCCACGCTGTCGACGAGTTGACCGGGGCCGGCTATGCGGTGATGGACGGACGCCGTATTCGGCGTGCTTCGACAGGTCAGGTCGGGGACTCGAGATTGTCCGCTGAGGCAGCGCAGATCCTGGACCGCCTTATGCCTGACGGCACATCTATCGGTGGGTTGCAGCTACGCAGCGTCGTCCGGTTGACCAACGACCGCTACCAGAGCGGTCTCGCCGAACTCAAGAGCGCTCACCTTGTTCGTCTCGGTCGCGGCCGTGGCGGCACCGTTGCCCGCGTCACCTTGGACTCGCAGCTAGCAGATAGCAAAGCACCACCTGTCGAGGCGCCCGTCTCCGGAGCAACGTCGCAGAGCCTCGACCTCCTTTTCTCCCGACCTGGGAAGCTGGTCAGCCGGGAAACGGAGTTGTACCAGCCCTTCGTCGACTGGTACCAGACCGAGATCGATACGATGGCGCCCGCCTTCGGGCGCGTCCGAGTGACCGCATCCCCCCGAGGCTATGCTCGCGGAAGCGGGCAGTGGACACGTCCCGACGTAGTCGCCGTCGAAGTGCGGAACTATGATCTGCTTCCCTCGGTCGACCTCGCGATCTCTTCCTTCGAGATCAAACGCGCCGTGGAGGCTAGCCGTCTGCAGTCCATCTACGAGGCTGTGGCTCACGGCCGAGTAGCCCAGCTCCCCAACCTTGTCGTCGAGATCGACTCGGACGACGAGGACCTGCCGCTTCCCGAAGGCATGATCTCAGAAGCGCTCCGCCAGCAGATCGGGCTGTACACGATGTACAACACCGGCGGTGGAACATTCCGAATCCGCCAGCACCTCGAGCCAGCACCGCAGACTCCAGACCCAGGCGATCTCCAAGCATTGCTCGAGTATTTCTTCAGTCAGGATGAGGACGACCTAAAAGAATATCGACAGGCACTCAGGTCCTAAGCTTGCCGTTTAACTTGTCCGTCCTCGAGAGCCTGCGACTGCTGGTCTGTGCGTGGCCTTCCCGAGTGGCTGGATGATCGGCCCTCCGCCGCGACATCCCCGAGTTCGCCGACCTGCTCATGAGCACCGGAGTCCGCGTCGGCTCGGCGAGGCCACCCAGGGCAGTGCGCCGGAACTTTTATCAATCGCCAGAACTTCAGACGTTGGTGACGAACAAGGTTCAGTTGAACCGCTCTCCACAGCCTCCGCAGAACGCGGCGCCGCCGAGCCGTCGCGTGCCACAGGAAACGCAGAAGCGCGCGGCCTGACCCGGGGGCAGGACGGAGTCTGTGGTTGGTGCTGCAGCTACCGTGGTCAGGTTGAGCCGGGTATTCCCCTGATGGCTTCCGCTTCCGCGGAGCGTTGCCAGCAAGGCGGCCAGCTCAATTTCTAGGCGCCCGGGAACATAGTTGTCGATCGCGAACGTCGCCTCGGCGTTGCCATAGACGAGCCGAATGAGCGTTTCGACATGCCGGCGCGTCGTCAGTAGATTCATAATTTCAGCAAAGGCCGCACCCTCAAGCGCCCCAGCGACGCCGAACCCGCCACCTACCCACCCGCCGCCAGTCGAATATTCTCCCACCCCCCCAATCTGCACACCCCTCAGTTCCCGAGTCGCGCGGAGCCAGGACGCACCCGGCGCAAGTGCCGCAATCCCGGACCCGCCGACCCAGACCACCGCCTTGGTATCCGACGTCAGTCCCGTCCCATAGCCTCCGAGGTACTGACCCCGAAGTGTAACTGGGACTTGCTGGTCTGCAAACAAGGGAAAATCGGCGGCTGCGACCCGCACTCGCATCAAAGTCTCCATGATGCCCCATTGCGCCTCTTTGGAAACGAGCGAGCCAACAAATAGTCGGATTGCTCGATTCCCACTAAGGATCAGCTCGATGCCATCGCGAGTCAAGTCGACCCACAGCAGTTCGGATACCGGACCCTCGGCCAGCAAATACCCGTCGCGCCTACGAACCAGGAACCAGCTGTGCGACGTCAACCCGAAGCAGGGATTGAATCCACTCCAAGGAAATGAGATATCCCTCCCTTTAGCCCGCGCCCCATTGAAAGCAAGCAAAAGGCGCTGCCCATGTAGCGAAGAATACACGTTCAACGTATCCTTCGCCAACGAAAGAGTGTCTTCCCTGTAGGCGCCCAATGCCAGGACGCCAGAATCGCCATCCACCAGTCCCCCGAATCCCGGATCGGCTAAAACTTAGAATCTTTCCTCAGGCGGATATCCTGACGAAAGGGATCATTGAGCATTTTCAAAGTTGGTTTTTTTAGATTCCTTCCTGTTCCAGGACGAAGACGGCTTGGGTGAATGTGCCGACCCGGCGTGGGCAGCCGCGGAAGCGGCTGAAGACGCGCCAGTTTTTCAGGA